>NZ_JBGLYU010000006.1:0-177990 GCF_047304235.1 Variovorax sp. Varisp36 | reverse complement strand
GTGAGCCGGCTGGCTCGCAAAGAGGGTGGGTCAATATTCGATGGAAATCGTGGGTCAGGATTCCATGGAAATCAACAATCGGACTTTGCAATCGAGAAGAAGGCGCGCAGGCTGTGGCCGAAAAGCTGGGCGTGTGCAGGCCGACGCTGTACAACTGGAAAAACGGAACTGTTCTACCCTCGGGACTGGAGGGTCGCCACGGTCGAACAGTTCATCAAAGAAGTCCTACATCCGCTGGTACAACGAGAAGCGGATCAAGATCTCCCTTGGCTCTCTCAGCCCCATCGAATATCGAGAGAGTCTTGGACTTGCGACATAAAACCAGTCCCAAGTTTTTATCCGCCCCCAACGTAGTGTTTCAGCTGCCAACCCCAGTAGCTGGTCAAGCAAGCTTAGTCCTTCGGGCTAGGTAGCGTTGCGGGCCGGTATCGATTTCGCATCGACCAACGCCTGTGCGTTGGGCTTGGTGCACGGGCCCGCGCATTGCGGCCCTCGCCCTTGTTCAACTCTCGGATCGGTCCGGAACTCGCCCAATACTGAGCGCGTCGGACGCGGTGCACCGAGATGCAGGTAACGCAGTTCATCCATCAAGGCACTCCAAAGCGAAGGACCGCCCTTTTCCAGCAACTCCGAGCGCAAAGACGCCTCCGGATGCGTATGCCGAAGGCCCCAGGCCGCCATACATGCGAGCAGAGGTACAAGCTGTATGGCCGCTTCCGTGAGGCTGTAGATGCCTTTCTGCTGATGATTCGGATCCGAAGATCGTGTCAGCAGGCCAGACGCGGTCAAGTGCTTCAGCCGGCTTGCGAGGATGTTCGAGGCGATGCCTTCCTTGTTTTGCTCAAGCAGAGCGCCATAGCTGCGCCTGTTCTCGAACATGACATCGCGGATAACGATCAGGCTCCAGCGGTCGCCGATCTGCTCAAGCGTCAGGTTGATCGGGCAGCCCGATCGTCTTGTTTGCGACAAAGTCCTCTCCTAAATTTCTACTTGCATTATGCAAGTTGTAGGCGTACTATTCAACCACTTGCACAATGCAAGTGCCGTAGAGATATTGGCAGATCGTTAGGAAACACTATGAAATTCTCCACCATCACTTCGCGTGCCGTGCTCGCGGTATCGCTGGCATTCGCTGGCACCTTCGTTGCGGTAGCGCCGGCCCAAGCTGCAGCGCCGATGCAGCACAAGCAGGTACCGGGCTTCTATCGCGCGATGGTTGGCGACTATGAAGTCACCGCGCTCCATGACGGCAGCGCCGGCATTGACTCCAGCCTCCTGCATGGCGATCCGGCGCTCATCCAGTCTCTCCTGGCGCGCTCCTTCCAAAACGATCCCAAGAATGTCTCGGCCACCGTCCAAGGCTTCCTCGTCAACACCGGCTCCAAGCTCGTTCTCATCGATACGGGTGCAGGCGGCCACTGGGGCCCGCCCGCGCTGGGCAAGCTCGTGCAGAACTTGAAAGCCTCCGGCTACAAGCCGGAGCAGGTTGACCTGGTGCTGCTGACCCATCTTCACGCCGACCATGCTGGCGGAATCTACAAAAACGGGAAACGCGTCTTCCCGAATGCGACCGTGATGATGAAGAAGGCCGACGCCGACTTCTGGCTGTCGAAGGAAATTATGACCAAGGCCCCGGAAGACGCAAAAATCTTCTTCAAGGTGGCACAGGATGCCGCCGCGCCTTACATCGCTGCCGGCAAGTGGAAGCCGTACGAAGGCATGGACGAAATCGTCCCCGGCATCGCACCGTATGCCATTCCCGGCCATACGCCCGGTCACACCGGCTACATGATTTCCTCAAAGGGTCAGTCGCTGCTGGTCTGGGGTGACACCGCTCACGTCCTCGCCGTCCAGATGCCGCACCCGGAAATCGGCATCGCCTTCGACTCAGACGGCCCGACGGCCATCAAAACGCGTGAAGACCTTCTTGTGAAACTCGCCGCGGACAAGACGATGATTGCCGCCGCCCACATGCCGTTCCCTGGCCTGGGTCGTCTTCGCAAGGCCGACGCCGGCACTGGCTACGACTGGGTGCCGGCAACCTTCCTCAACCTGAAGTGAGTCGACCCATGACCTACGATTCATCTTCCGTCCGCAAGCTCCGCGATGCGATGTTCGCCTTCAACATTGCGCATCCCGAACAAACCATCGAGACGCTCCGCGTTGGCATGGAGGCAATTCCACAGGCAAACCCGCCGGCGGCTGACCTGGCCGTGGAGCCGACCAAACTCGGTGGCGTGGCCGCGGTAGCGATTACGGCTCCCGGCGCGTCCAAAGACCGTGTCATCTACCATTTCCACGGTGGTGGCTGGGTGGCTGGCTCTCCTGCCTCGCATCTGGGGATGCTCGGAGAGCTGTCTCGCACGGCAAAGTCCCAGGTCATCGTTCTGGACCACTCCAAGGCACCAGAGCACCCATTTCCGGCTTCCTACGACGAGTCCATCCGCGGCTACGAAGCACTGCGTGCACTTGGCAAGCCGTTCGCCGTGACAGGAGACTCCAGTGGCGGTGGCATGGTTCTCAACGTTCTTGCCTACGCGTCCTCGAAGGGCCACAAGGACGCGCGAGCAGCGCTACTGATCAGCCCATGGGCAGACTTAACGCTGACGCTGCCCTCGTTGACGCAGTTGGCCGACCGCGACCCCATGGTCAACGCGAGTGCGATGCGGGAGATGGTCGAGGCTTACGCTGGCAACCACGATTTGAAGGATCCGCGCATCTCACCCATGTTCGCCGACATGCACGGTTTTCCTCCACTGCTCATCCATGTCGGAAGCGACGAGGTACTTCTCGACGACGCGCTTGAAATTGACCGAAAGGTGCGCGCGGCCGGCGGCGAGTCGCACCTTGAGGTCTGGCCGGAAATGCTGCACGTTTGGCACATCCAGACAGGCTCATTGCCTCAGGCCCACGACGCGCTGCAGAGAGCCGGCGAGTTTCTCGTCGGGCACTTCGAGAAGTAGCACGCGTGCCCTCAACCAAAACGTAGACACTAGATTGGAGATCGTAATGACTACTGACACCAACCCGCCAGGAACGGCATGGATGCAAATCGTCAAGAAGAAAGGAACGAGCGAGTTCGCGGCGTCGTTCACCGCTGACGCCAGCCTTCAGACCTCCCCCCTCAGCAAGGCCGTGGTCGGCCCGACACTCATCGGGGCGTTCTTTACCGCGACGAGCACGATGTACGAAGACTTCGTGTTCACTGCGGAGACGGTCGACGGTGGGAAGACTTACCTTGAGTGGGAGGCCATCCACGGTGGCAAGCCGATCGCCGGCGTCACCATACTCACTCGGAATGAGTCTGGCCTCATCAACAACATCAAGCTCTTCCAAAGCCCGTTTCCCGTCGTTCGTGAGTTCTCGTCTGGCCTCAAGGAGCGACTCGCAGGAACACTTGGTCAGGACTTCTTTGGCTGAGCCGGGAAAACAGCCCAACTTCATTGCCTCAAGCAACCTCAACAACACGACCGAGGAAACACTCATGCCAATGTTTCACGCCCACATTCCGGCTCAAAAGTTCTCTAGCGAAGAGAAACGGGCTTTGGCGGATGCCTTGAATCTCGCTCTTCATGAAGCCATGGATACGCCCATGGATGACCGTTTCGTCATCATCAGTGAGCACAAGGACGATGAATTCTTCATCCATCCGACTTTTCCTAACCTGAAGAGATCCGACAAGGCCATCATCGTAACGGTGACGGCCGGTACGAGCAGGACGGTGGAGCAAAAGCGCAAGCTCGCGGAGTTGGTCACCCGATACGCAGTAGAAAAGGTTGGCGTCGGCCAGGACGATGTCACCCTGATGATGTATGCCATTCCCTTGGAGAGCATGAGCTTCGGCGGTGGAAAGCTGGTCTCTGACATCGACCTCTCTATGCCTTGGGTAAACAAATAAGAAGCACGAAGCTGCCCTGTTCCTTGGAAACGGGGCAGCGAAATTGACTTGAAACGGATGTCTCGTTCGTTTCTCAGGCGTGGGTCTCATCTGGCTTCGATCCGACACCATTCTCTGGACGAGTATCGGAATGAATACAGCCACCACTCCGGCCCTGGTGCCTCGGACGCGCACCGAGCCGGAGGCGTTGGAGGCTGCACTCCTTGCGCCTGCCCCAAAGAAGTAAAGCTATGACCGACTGGCATTTCTACGAACCGGCGCAGGGGCATGCCCTGCGTCACGATCCACTCAACGCCATCGTCGCTCCGCGACCGATTGGCTGGATCAGCACGGTCTCCAACGACGGCGTGCGCAACCTTGCGCCCTACAGCTTCTTCAACCTGTTCAGCTACAAGCCGCCGATCGTCGGCTTTTGCTCGCTTGGTGCGAAGGACTCGCTCGCCAACGCGCGTGACACCGGCGAGTTCGTATGGAATCTGGCGACGCGTGAACTCGCCGAGCCGATGAACGCCTCCGCGGCGATTGTGCCAGCACACGTCGATGAGTTCGAGTTGGCCAAGCTGGAGACGCTGCCTGCTGCCAAGGTGCGGCCATCGCGCGTTGCGGCTAGTCCGGTGCAGTTCGAGTGCGTGGTCACCCAGATCGTGCAGCTTGAGGCGCAGGACGGCGCGGCGCTCCCGGCGTGGCTGGTGCTGGGCGAAGCAGTAGCGATCCACATTGACCGGCAGCTGATCAAGGACGGCGTGTACCAGACTGCGCGGGCGCGCCCGATCCTGCGCGGCGGTGGGCCGGCCGACTACTTCGAAATCGGCGCGGGGCAGCTCTTCACGCTTGAGCGACCGGGTGATTGACTTGACGTCGAGCGAAATCGTGCACGCAGCAATTCATCGCCGGCCGCTTGATGGCGTCCGGAAATTTTCCGCGGAACTCGGCCGCCGTCTGCAAGGCAAGGTCGATGCCAGTCACTTTTACGGCGCCGCCTGACATCTTTCTACAAGGAGAACTCTCATGTTTCACCGTACCGATATCGCATTCGAAGCCGAGGGCGGCGTCACGCTGCGCGGCTGGCTCTATGTGCCCACCGGCGGGACCGGCCCCCATCCCGCCATCACTATGGCGCATGGCTACGCAGGCGTGAAGGAGCACGGCTTGGAGCGATTCGCCGAGAAATTCGCCTCCAACGGCTTTGTCGTCCTCCTGCACGATCACCGCAACTTCGGCGCCAGTGACGGCACGCCGCGCCAGGATATCGATCCATGGCGTCAGATCGCCGATTGGCGGCGCGCGATCAGCTTCCTCGAACACCAGGACATCGTCGACGCGAAGCGCATCGGCTTGTGGGGCACGAGCTATTCCGGCGGCCACGCACTCGTGCTTGGCGCAACCGAACGCCGCTTGCGCGCGGTCGTCACGCAGGTGCCGACGATCAGCGGCTTCGAGCAAGGACTGCGCCGCATTCCGCCCGACGCCGTCGCCGGCATCGAGGAGGCCTTCTCGGCGGACGAACGCGCGCAGGCGCGCGGCGAGCCGCCGCGGCGGCAGACGATCGTCAGCGCCGATCCGGCCGTCCCTGCTTCGTACCGCGCCAAGGACGCCATCGAGTTCTATCTGCAGCCCGTGCCCGACGGCGCCTGGGAGAACAGCGTCACGGTGCGCTCGACGCGCGCCGCGCGCATGTACGAACCGGGCGCGTGGATTGCGCGCGTGTCTCCCACGCCGCTGCTGATGATCGTCGCGCTGCAGGACACGATCACGCTGACCGATCTCGAGCTGGCCGCCTACGAGCGCGCCCTTGAGCCGAAGCGCCTCGTGACGATCCCCGGCGGTCACTTCGATCCATACATCACCAGATTCGATCAATCCAGTGCCGCCGCGCTGGACTGGTTCAAGGAACACCTCGCGTAACCGCAACTTGCGACAACGCAGGAGCCCGATATGTCTCATCTCACCCATACCATCGAGCATGGCATTGCCACGATCATCCTCGATCGCTCACCGCAAAATCGCATCGGCGACCAGATGGTTGACGAACTGGCCACGGCGATCAACGCGATCGAACGCAGTGACGCGCGCGTCGTGCTGGTGCGCGCCGAAGGCGAGAACTTCAGCTTTGGCGGCGACATCGTGCCGTGGCCCGACGACACCCCCCGCCAGTTGCGTGCGCGCTTCGAGGGTTACATGGACGTCTTCAATCGCTTCGAACGCCTGCCCTTGCCTGTCATCGCGGTGGTACACGGCTTATGCGCCGGCGGTGGTTTCGAGCTGGCGTTGCGCGCCGATGTCGTCTTTGCCGCCGAAAGCGCAACGTTCTGCCATCCGGAACAGTCGCTTGCTTTGGTCACCCTGCTGGGCGGCATCTACCGCGTCGCCGAACGCGCAGGACGCGCACGTGCCATGGAATGGGCACTGACTTCCGAGCGCGTCCCCGCCGCAACGATGGAGCGCTTCGGCGTGATCAACCGCGTCGTCGCCGATGCCGAGCTGCTTGCCGAGGCGCATGCCTTCGCCGCGAAGTTCGTGCACGGCCCGACACGCGCCCACGCCGCGCACAAGGCCTTGCTGCGCACCTGGGCCAACGGCGGTGTCCAGGCGGCCGACGATGTGATGTTCAACGTTGCCATGCCCTTGTTCGAGACAGAAGACGCGAAGGACGGGCTTGCCTCGGCCATCAAGGCCCTGAAGGCCGGCACGCCGCGCCCGCCGCTCGAATTCAAGGGCCGTTGATCCGCCACGCAAGCCCTGTCAAGGAGCGGAACGTGCACGAGTTGCTGGAGCGGGTGATCGAGGCGCACGGGCGGATTGGCACGCTGGAAGCGGCATGAAACGCTCAGCGCCACTGTCGTGACGGGTTGACCTGCCCCCGGTCCTCACTTACTTAACCAAAGGAATTCACATGCCTCATCCATTCCCCGATTTTCGCCTTACTGGCCAGGTCACCGTCGTTACTGGCGGCGGTAGCGGTATTGGCCGGGCCCTAGCACACACGTTTGCTGGCGCGGGTGCCCGGGTCGTTGTACTGGATACAAACGGCGCGGCGGCAGAGCAGGTGGCCAGCGAGATTGGCTCGATGGCACAACATGCGGTTGCGGACGTGTCCAATGAAGACGCAATCGAAAGCGTCATGAAGGACGTCGCCCGCCAACACGGTCGAATCGACGTGCTATTCAACAACGCAGGTATCAATCGGCGCAACACTTCGTTTGATTTGACGATCGCGGATTGGAATGCGGTTGTAGCAGTAAACATGACCGGCATGTTTCTTTGCGCCAGGGCCGCCGCGCGGCATATGCGCGATGGCGGCGGCGGGCGAATCGTCAACACTGCATCGATACTTGGTATTTCCGGCGGTTGGTATCCGAATATTGTCTACCAGGCTACTAAAGGCGCAGTGGTCAATATGACCCGTTCGTGGGCTGTCGAATGGGCGCCCTACAACATCCGCGTCAACGCTGTAGCGCCGAGCATTATTCGCACTCCAATGACCGAAGCGCTCACAAGTCAACCGGAAGCGGTTGCGAAATTCGAAGCGCTGACACCGCTAGGACGACTGTGCGAACCTGCGGACATGACCGGGCCAGTATTGTTTCTTGCTACTACCGCATCGAGCATGGTTACCGGCCATATCCTTCCCGTCGATGGCGGCGTGTTGGCGCAATAAGAGTTGAACCCAACCGATCCCAACAGATCGTCGATCCAGATTTGGGCCACGGGTTTCCTGTTCAGTACGCCACACAATTTGCCGGTTCTGCCCTGCAATTTCTGAATTAATTAAATTGAGACATGGAGAAAACACTATGAATTACAAGGGGTTTGACCTTGCTGGAAGAGTCGCAATAGTAACCGGCTCGACTTCCGGAATGGGGCTGGCCATTGCTCGTGGCTTGGCCCAATGTGGTGCGCAAGTCATTGTATCCAGCCATCTCCAGTCGGACACCGATGCGGCAGCGTCGTTATTGGCAAGCGAGGGTTTCGACGTCAAAGGTATCCCCTGCGACATCACCAATCTGGACGGCGTCAAACGCTTTGCCGAAGAATCCAAACGCGCTTTCGGTCGCGTCGATATTGTCGTTTGCCACGCGGCCGGCCCGGTCCCGGTCGGACCGATTGCCGACACCGACATTGATCAGCTGGGCGCTTTGCTCCTCACAACAGTGCGAAATAACCTGGTGTTGGTCCGTCAATTCTTGCCGGAGATGGCCGAACGCCGCTACGGGAGCGTTCTCATGACGTCCAGTATTGCATCGGAACGCGCCAGTCCGGCCCTCGGCGCCTATGGTGCCGCCAAGGCTGCGCTGAACGGCGTGGTACGCAGCATCGCGGCGGAATGGGGGCAATGGAACGTTCGCGCCAACGCCTTAGCCCCGTCGATGGTACGCACGGCGTTCTCGCAAATCATGTTGAACACCCCAGAAGCTGAAAAAGCGATGGCCGCAAAATCGCCCTCTAACCGCATCGCCGAACCAGACGATGTCGTCGGCGCCGCGATTTTGCTGGCGTCGCCAGCCGGATCGTATATATCTGGCCAAACCCTGCTCATCGACGGCGGTCGTTCAATCATTTAACCCGTACTACGGCGCGCTTCGCGCTGACCCACACAAAAAATACGGAGACAACCATGTCGGAGAATCAAAAAATTAATGTCCGCTCATTCATCGATGAGCGGCCGGTCGGACGCTATCAAATCTTTATCATTATCTTGGTTTTTCTGGTCGTTGCATTTGATGGCATGGATGTCGCGATCATGGGTTTCGCCGCGCCGGAAATCATTCGGACCTGGGGCATTACAAAGTCGCAAATGGGCTCGATCTTGGGGGCAGTTTTCTTCGGCGTAGCAGCCGGCGCCCTCATTGCAGGCCCCATCGGCGACCGCTACGGTCGCAAGCTCATTCTGACCGCGAGCGTGTTCTGGTTCGGCGTGCTGACCTTGGTTTCCTCTCAGGCGGCAGACGTCAATATGTTGATCACGCTGCGGATCTTGACAGGCCTCGGCCTCGGTGCGGCATTGCCGAACGCTGTTACGCTGATTTCCGAGTATGCGCCCATGAGAAAACGCTCGCTGATCGTCACGATCGTCTATAGCGGTTTTACTGGCGGGGCTGCCGTTGCCGGTCTGATTGCGGCATGGCTGCTTCCGGCATTTGGATGGCGAGTCATGATCGCAATTGGGGGGCTGCTCCCGATCGCATTGGCCCTCGTCCTAGCCATGTGGCTGCCTGAATCGGTCGCGTTTCTCACGCTGAAAGGAAAACGCCTTGCGGCCATCCCTAAAATTCTCCGCAAAATCGACAAGAGCTCCAACGTCCTCTCAGACGCCGCGTTTTGGATTCCGACACCCGTTGATCAATCAAAGGGATCTGTCGCCATCTTGTTCACAAAAGCCTATGCCATGGGGACTTTTTTGCTGTGCCTGGCGTATTTCATGGGCGTGTGCGCCACGTACGTCATGGTCAACTGGCTGCCAGTCATTGCCAAGGACGCCGGCTTCACCCTCGGGCAGGGCGTGGTCATTACGTCCCTGATCACGCTCGGCGGTCCGATCGGATCGATCTGTATCGGTGCGATCATGGATCGGGTACGTCCGCACTGGGTACTGGTACCGACGTTTCTGATCGCTGGCGCATTCCTCGCCTCCCTCAGCGTCGCACCAAGAAATTTCGGTGCCTTGTGCGTCTTGATGTTTGCCTTGGGATGCTTCTTCCATGGATCAATGACTGGCTTGCAGGCGCTCTCGGCTATGTCATTCCCAACTGCGGCCCGCTCGACAGGAATCAGCTGGATGCATGGCTTCGGCCGCTTGGGCGCTATTGCCAGCGGCTTTATCGGCGCAACCATGATGAGCTGGGGGTGGGGACTCGGACAGATTTTCCTGGCGCTGGCGGTGCCGATGGTCGTCGCAGCCTGCGCCGTCGCCCTTTTGGGCATGCGCAATAAGCGCACGCGTATCGAGCGTATTGAAATAGGTAACTCACAGGCACTCAGTTTGCGAACCTGACCCTCGAACGGTCCTTCTGGTCGTTCGGTATGGTTGGAGTCTCATTACGACCAGCGGCTCGTGCAGCATGGCGATGCGGCCGTACGGACCGTACGACATCAGCATCGGATGACGACCAGCGCCATCTGGTCGAAAAACATCGGCGCTGACGCGTTGAGGTCGACAGGGTAAGCGTTGCCAGGCGACGTAGCACGGCCGCGCGGGCCGGGGGCGGTGTCGCCTTGGCGATCAGTCCGTCGTCCGTGGGTATCTCGACATCCCAATCGCGATGATCAGCTGGTGCTCATACAGCCATTGGCCTACATGCACCAAAAGCTGTTCACGATCGACGCGGCGCAGCGCTTCATCGCGCAGCACCCGCACGAGCGCTCGGCGCTGGTGTTCGCTGATCCAGCGGAACCCAAGGGTCTCGCAGGCCAGTTGCTGATGGTTCGACAAAGTGCGCTTGCGTATACAGCGATCGCAGCGAGGCAAGGTATCGGACACCTCGATGTCGAGCTCCGCGCTGAGGTAACGCAGCAGGGCAGCAGGCAGGGCCCAAAGTGTGTTCAACGGCCGCCCACCCATGCGCACGAGAGAGCGAGTGCCAACGGCGAGATCAATGTGGGGTCAGCACCGGCTCGCGCAGAACTGGCCGCACGACGCCATGTAATAGCACTCTCAAGCAAGTGGTGGCGCCGCGCTGCAATCGGCAACGGCTTTGCTCCGAGAGACTGGGAGCCTCAATAGCCCCCTTTCCACGGAGACACGAAATGCCCGTCATTGTTTGCGAATGCAAGGCCGCAATCCCAGCCGGCGTCAAGGCCAGGATGGCCGCCGAGTTCACCAGCGCCATCAGGGAAATCATCCTCTCGCCGCTCGACCTGATCAGCGTCGTCTTCCATGAAGCCGCTCCCGAGAACACCTACCGTTCGGGAGAGCCCACCGCTGAAACGCTGATCTTCTGCCACATACGGGACGGGCGCAGCGACGGCGCCGTGCTGTCGCTGGCCAAAAGGGTGAGCTCGATCTGGAGCGCGTGCACCGGGGCTTCAGAGGACGAAGTCGAGGTTCTCGTCGCGCTTTATCCCGCCAAGTACGTCGTGCGTGGCGGCGAACGCCTGCCCGAAGCCCCTCGCGTATGAGGTTAAGGCAGTCTGCGCGCTGCGTCCTAAACCTCGTACAAAAATAAGGAGACAAGTCAATGAAATCAACCCGCCCGATAGATGTTCATAAACTGGCCGACGAGGCTAAGTTCAACAGCTTTCATTGCTCCGTGCTGCTCTGGTGTTTCGTGGTCCTGGTGCTTGACGGCTACGACCTGGCGGTCGCCGGCATCGCGCTTCCGTCGATCATGAAAGCCATGAATGTCGAGGCCGCGACCGCGGGATTCATGGCCAGTTCGGCGCTGTTCGGCATGATGTTCGGCGCTATCGCGCTCGGCGCGCTGGCCGACAGGATTGGCCGCCGATGGGCAATTTCGATCTGTGTGTTGTTCTTCAGCGTCTTCACCGCGGCCGCCGGGTTTACCCACGACCCGATCACTTTCAGCGCAATGCGTTTCCTCGCCGGGCTCGGCATCGGCGGCGCCATCCCGAATGCGGCCGCCCAGATGAGCGAATACTCACCGAAGAAAGTGCGCAGCGTGATGGTCACGCTGATGTGCTGCGGCTACCCGGTTGGCAGCATCCTCGCTGCGCTGCTTGGCAAGCAGCTCATCGAGACCTACGGCTGGCAATCGGTCTTCATCGCCGCCGGCGCCCCGGTGTTACTGATCCCGTTCATCCTGAAGTACATGCCTGAGTCACTGCCGTTCCTGGCCAAGCAGCACAACGACACGTGTCTGCGCGAAGTGGTCCGGAAGATGCGACCCGACATTCGGCTTGAGCCGCACGAGGAGTTTCTCGTTCCAGCTGAGGACAAAGCCGAAGGCCCGGCGATAGGCAGGTTGTTCCTGGACGGCCGCGGCCTTAGCACGTTGATGTTCTGGCTCGCTTTCATGACCTGCCTGTTCACGCTCTACGCGCTCAGTTCGTGGCTCGTCAAGCTGATGGGCATGGCCGGATACAGCCTCGGTTCCTCGCTGAACTTTCTGCTCGCCTACAACGCTGGTGCAGTCGTGGGCGCTGTCGGCGGCGGATGGCTCGCCGACAAGCTGAACATCAAGTGGGTGACGAGCGCCTTCTTCGCGGTCGCCGCGGTCTCGCTGACGCTGCTCGGCTACGGAGCGCAGCCGCTGTTCCTCATCGTTGCAGTCATCGGCGCGTCTACGCTGGGCACGCAGATCCTGCTGTATGCGTATGCCGGGCAGTTCTATCCGACGTCGATCCGCGCGACGGGACTCGGCTTTGCTTCGGGGGTCGGGCGCATCGGCGCAATCGCGGCGCCGATCATGATTGGACTGCTGGTTTCTATGAAGCTGCCACTGGTGCAGAACTTCCTCGCCATTGCAATTGCCGCGGTCATCGGCGGTGTCGCGGTTGCTCTGATCAGGCAAAGGCTGCCGATCTCTTCACACAGCCACGACACGAGAGCCATCGGCCAGCTGCCTTGACGCTCGACCTGCTGAGGGTGGGCGATTTGATGGCGAAACCTACTCAACAGCCTACCCTCTGAGAAGCGGCACGGCGACGGACTGAAGCCGATGACTTGTTCTACGTCCGCCGTCGAGCTTCGGGATGGACGACGAAAATGATCACCCTCGCGCAGTTGGAGAGCCCAACCAGTCGCGCGGCCGACGCTTTGCCCTGATTCGAATTGAAGCAGCGCAACCACGCGGAGCTGTGTCTCGAAAACTTGCCTGAGATGGCTCTTCCCTGACTGGAAGTGCAACGCTTCGATGAGCGACCTCCACGCACCGGCGCCCCCGGAACGTCTAGACGACACGTCGTGACACTCTTATGGCGTGCACGTCGAGTAGGAACCAGGTGCGCCTTCCTCCTGCAACAGGCGCATGCAGTCTTCTATGGCGACGCGCAGATGCTCGAGTCCTCGCGCCAAGCGCTTCAGCCAATTGCCGTTCGGCTTGATATTGAAGCTCGTGAGCCCCCCACATCATCTGCAGCCCAGCCTCCGGCACCGGTCGGCCACGTACTCCCGTTGAATCCATCGCGCCGCCAACAATGGACGAAGGTTTCGATGCAGGCTGCATTCCGCCATTCCCATGGCGCGCGCCAAGTCAATCAAGCGCACGGGGGCCCCGCGCTCAGAGCGTACATTGCGTCTCATACCGCGTGGTCTTGATACGAGGCCAATGAGCCGCAGGAATGGGGCCGCGGCGGCGCTCGCTTCATCGGAATTCTGCTCGGCTCATGCCGAGAGACAGTGGTCTGATCCGAAGCGCGGAACCGCAGTATGTGGCAGGCTGCAGGCGCGACGGCCGGACGAGTCAGCGCGCGAACACTGTCGGCGCGCGGCTCAAAAGAAGCGCAACACACGCCGCGCTTGCTTCTGACTCTGACATCTAGCGGATGTTGCTATCCCTTGCCATGCGACGACGGGCTGCTGGCGCCCGCGAGCCGCGCGATCTGAAAAACACTCTCCGGCGAAACCTGAACATAGTCATTCAGCCCCCCGGAGCGCATGATCGGATACGCCTCTGCCGTCTGATAGACGCCGCCTTTCAGAAGTGCCATGTCTATGTATACGCCCACCACTTCGCCCAGCACTAACCAGCCACTTACCTTTTCGCCCGCGGTGTTTCGGAACTGCACGATGTCGATCACCTTGCATTCCATGGCAGCGCGGCTTTCGCCCACCCGCGGGACGTTGACCATGCGGCCTGCCACCGCTGTGAGGCCCGCGAACGGGAATTCGTCCTCCCCATGCGGAAGCGGTGCCGAGGTCTGATTCATCTGATCGCCGAGTTCGCGCGTGACCAGGTTCCAAGTGAACTCACCCGTTTCCGATGCGTTCTGAACGCTATCTTTCCAGGCGATCGAAGAAAATCCGATGATCGGTGGATCGTAGTTGAACGCATTGAAGAAACTGTAGGGTGCGAGATTGACCCGCCCCTGGGCGTCGCGTGACGAGATCCAGCCGATAGGCCGCGGCGCTACCAGCGCATTGAGCGGGTTGTGACTCAGCCCGTGACCCTTGGCGGGCTCGTAGTAATGAAAGTCTCGAACGGTCATCTGAGGGGCCTTTCTGTAGCGGCGCTATTGCGCCACCAGATGAAGCGTCTTGGCGACGTTGATGAACTTCTCGTTTTCTGCACGCAAGAAGGTCGCTGCCTGCGGGAGGGTCATGGAGTCCAGCTTGCGCAAACCCTGCGCGGTGGCGAGCGCCAGGAATTCCGGACTGTCATTCCATTCTCGAAAGGCCGTGCTCAGGCGCGCAGCGACGGAATCGGGCGTGCGAGCGGGCGCGAACAGGCCGGTCCAGATGCCGAACTCGAAGTTCTTGAACCGAGCGTCCTCACTTAGCGTCGCCAGGTTCGGCAGGAGCGGATGACGCTTGGGGCTCGCGATGGCGATGGCCTTGATGCGCCCAGTCTGAATCATTCCCAGAATTGGTCCCGCAAGAGGGACAAAGGCGAGATCCACCTCGCCGCCGCCGATGGCCGTGGCGATGGGAGCGATGCCTTTGTACGGCACCTCCAGCAACTTGGCGCCGACACGCCCCTGGAATTCAGCGGCCGCGAGATGAGCGAGCGTGCCTTGGCCCCAATGGGCAACGGAAAGCTCCTTCGCGCCTGGCTTTTGCAACTGTTCGACGAGTGCGTTGAGGGTGTTGAAAGGTCGGTCGGGATGGCTGACGAGGACCATGTCCGCAATCCCGAACGAACCAATGAGCTTGAAGCTGTCGAACGTGTACTTGGCCGAAGCGACCGTGAGCGGCGCCACCACGAAGTCCGGACCGGCGGTTGCGAGCAAGGTGTATCCGTCAGGCGACGCGTTCAGCACGTTCATCGCCGCGATGGAGCCGTTCGCGCCAGGCATGTTGTCAACCAGAAGAGACTGTCCAAGGGCGCGCTGCAGCACGGGTACGGATGGCCGCACCGAGGCGTCAACGCCAAACCCGGCAGGATAGGCGACCTTGATCAGGATGGGCTTGTTCGGATAGGGCTGCGCGTTGGCGGTGGCCGCGGCACCACAAAGTGCGACCGCAACAAGGGCGGTCTCAAAGAGTCTGCGGATCGGTGTTTTCATGTTTGTCTCCGTGCGCCAGTCGAAAGGCCGGCAAGGTGTTGTGATCGGTCATGTCATGGGTGCTGCACAGTCAATCTGAGGCGGTGATCCTCCCTTCAGGGCAACAGTTCAGCGAGGCATAGACGCTCTTTTCAAAACCGTGGAACAGGTCAAGGGTTCTCGGGTCCGAGAACGGCAGAGCCTGCGTCATAGCCAGGCCTGCGATGCTCAGACTGGGATCGATCCAGAAGTACGTGTTGGCCAGTCCCGCCCACGCCAGGCTGCCGGCGCTGCGGCCGGTGGGCGCCGCGCCCTCGTTGACCAAGAAGCCCAGGCTCCAGGTGGTGGGAACGCCAGGGAAAAATTCCACGTCGCGTGAGAAAAAGGGGATCTGCGTTGGCAGCTTCCTCACGCGAAGCGCGCCCATGGCATTGCGCGACATCAGGGCCACCGTCTCCGGCCGGAGGATCTGATTGCCATTGCCCTGCCCCCCATTGAGGATCATGCGCATGAACTTCAGGTAGTCGTTGGCGGTGGAGTACAGGCCCGCGCCGCCTGACTCGAACTCGGGATCTTGCACTTTGCCGAGATCGATCACCGACAGTTTTCCGTCGTCGCCGCGCAAGTGCATGCCCGCAAGTCGGGTGCGCATGGGCGCGCTGATCTTGAACGCCGTGCTGTCCATGCCCAGCGGGCCTGTGATGTTGCGCTGGAAGTATTCACCCAAGCTCAGGCCGCTGGCGGCCTCGACAAGCTGGCCCACCCAATCGATGCCTAAGCCATATTCCCAGCGCGTGCCGGGGTCGAAGCACAGAGGCACGCGCAGCGCCGCTTTCTGTCCCGTCAGAACGCCGGGGATGTTCTGTGTTCGGCAGAAGCGCCCAAGGTTCGCATTCCAGATCTCATAGGCGAACCCGGACGTGTGGGTGAGCAGGTGCCGCAGAGTGAGCTGCCCCTCTGCATCGCGCAGCAGGGGTGCATCATTCGCGTCCCAGCCCTGCAGAACCTTGAGAGCGCCCAGCTCGGGGACAACTGCGGCAGCTGGATCGTCCAAGCTCAACCTGCCCTGCTCGACCAGCTGCATGGCTGCGGCGCTCGTGATCGGCTTGGTCATGGAGGCGATGAACATCACCGTGTCCAGATCCATTGCTGCGGTGGCGCCGAGCGTGCGCGCCCCCTGCGCTCCGGCGTAGAGGGTCTGATCGCGAGTAATCACCGCAGCAGCTACGCCGGCCGTGTCGCCGTATGCCACGGCACGGGCCAGCACGGCATCGGCGCTGGCCTTCAGCGCGGTGGTTTCTTCTGATGGCGCGCTGAAAGCCGCGGCCGGCAAGGTTGCGGTCGCCCTGAGAAGGGTTCTGCGAGCTTGTGCCAAGTTTGTCTCCGTGCACCGGCCAAGAACGGCAAGGTGCTGTGACTGAAGAATCATTCGTTGTGGCTTGGCCAGCTGCGTCAGCTCCGAGCCTGGGTGCACATTTGTGCGAGTGTGATCAGTCCTCAAACCATCAAGTTGTCTCCGATTTCACGTTGCATAGTGGCATCGCCCAAACAATATAACGATCGTTTAGTAAACGAAGGCTATGCCATCAACCGCTTTGCGTCAACAAGGATTTCCTCCATGGCATGGAGCGCTGGACGCATTCACGGAGCACTGAATCGGCGCGGACATGACCGTGCGGCCACGAAGGTTTCATGTACACCAGGCTCCGAACGCGGCGCCTCCGGCAACGTCATTGACGCAGACGCAACCCGTATCTGTCAGGAACCCATTCGTGGCACTCCCAAGCAAGTGGTGGCGCCGCGCTGCAATCGGCAACGGCTTTGCTCCGAGAGACTGGGAGCCTCAATAGCCCCCTTTCCACGGAGACACGAAATGCCCGTCATTGTTTGCGAATGCAAGGCCGCAATCCCAGCCGGCGTCAAGGCCAGGATGGCCGCCGAGTTCACCAGCGCCATCAGGGAAATCATCCTCTCGCCGCTCGACCTGATCAGCGTCGTCTTCCATGAAGCCGCTCCCGAGAACACCTACCGTTCGGGAGAGCCCACCGCTGAAACGCTGATCTTCTGCCACATACGGGACGGGCGCAGCGACGGCGCCGTGCTGTCGCTGGCCAAAAGGGTGAGCTCGATCTGGAGCGCGTGCACCGGGGCTTCAGAGGACGAAGTCGAGGTTCTCGTCGCGCTTTATCCCGCCAAGTACGTCGTGCGTGGCGGCGAACGCCTGCCCGAAGCCCCTCGCGTATGAGGTTAAGGCAGTCTGCGCGCATCTGCACGCAACTGATCCTCGCAGCATCCGAGCCCACTCCACTCGCAATCAATCAAGGAAACTCTCATGTCACGCAAACTCGACGGCAAGATCGCAATCGTTACCGGTGGATCCACGGGAATCGGGCTCGCCACCGCCAAGCGGTTCGCCAGCGAAGGAGCGCATGTCATTGTCACCGGCCGTCGGCAGGCCGAACTCGATGCCGCGGTGTCCGAACTCGGTAACGCCACCGGAATGCGGGTCGACTCATCGAACATGGCCGAACTGGACACGCTGTTTGATTGGGTGAAATCGGAAAAGGGCCGAATCGACGTGCTGTTCGTCAACGCAGGGGTCGGCTCGAAACTGCCGCTCGGTAAGATTACCGAGGAACACTATGACAACACCTTTGGCAGTAACGTCAAGGGCGTACTGTTTACGGTGCAGAAGGCTCTGCCCTTGCTAGCGGACGGCGCATCAGTCATCTTGAATGGCTCCACCGCTGCCAGCGGCGGCACCGAGGCATTCAGTGTCTATGCCGCCTCAAAGGCCGCCGTACGCTCATTCGCCCGCAACTGGATTCTCGATCTGAAGGGCCGCGGCATCCGGGTCAACACGCTCAGCCCTGGACCCACCAAGACGCCGGGCTTGTTCAACCTGGCCGGCACAGATGCAGAACGGCAGCAGGGAATACTGGACGCCCTCGCATCGAAGATCCCGATGGGCCGCGTCGGCGATCCGGACGAAATTGCCAAGGTGGCAGTCTTCCTTGCTTCCGATGATTCAAGCTTCGTCAACGGTATTGAACTGTTCGTCGACGGTGGCAAGGCCCAGATCTGAAGATGGCGACGGTGGCACCAAACTGGCCATCTCATGCGGGCTTCCCTTTCGCAATATGAGCAAAGTCATCATCACATGTGCTGTCACCGGCGCGATCCACACGCCCTCGATGTCTCCGCATTTACCGGTTACACCGGAAGAGATCATCGAAGCCTCGGTGGGCGCGGCCGAAGCTGGCGCCGCGATCATTCACCTGCATGCGCGTGATCCTGTCACGGGCAAGCCAGATCAAAGCCCCGATGCATTCGGTCGATTCTTGCCGCAGATCAAGGCACGCACCGATGCAGTGTTGAATATCACCAGCGGTGGCTCGCCCTACATGACGATCGAGGAACGCATCCAGCCGTCGATGCGCTTTGCGCCCGAGGTGGCCTCTCTCAACATGGGTTCCATGAACTTCGCACTGTTCCCGATGCTGGCGCGTTTCAAGGAGTTCAAACATGCCTGGGAGCGCGAGGCGCTCGAAGCCAGTCGTGACTTGATCTTTCGCAACACCTTCAGGGATATCGAATACGCCCTGGCGCAATGTGCTTCCAACGACACGCGCTTTGAATTCGAGTGCTACGACGTGAGCCATCTTTACAACCTGGCGCACTTCGCCGAGCGTGGCCTGGTCAAAGCGCCGTTCTTCGTTCAGACCGTGTTCGGGATCCTGGGCGGTATCGGATCGCATCCAGAAGACGTGTTGCACATGAAGCGGACAGCCGATCGCCTGTTCGGCGATGACTATCGCTGGTCGGTGCTGGGGACAGGCAAGGATCAGCTTCGCCTTGCAGCAATGTCTGCCAGTATGGGCGGCAATGTGCGCGTCGGATTGGAAGACAGCCTATGGCTTGGACGCGGCACGCTGGCCGAGAGCAATGCGGCGCAGGTGCTGCAGGCGCGCCAGATCATCGAAGGGCTTGGTCTCGAAATCGCCAGCCCGAACGAAGCCCGGGAAATCCTCCAACTGAAAGGCATCGGGAAAGTCAAGTTCTGAGAGGGAACAGGGTTGACGTGTTTGCCAAAGCCAACGGCGGCGGCTCGTTGCCCTGGGCTCATCGCAACGCCGTTGCTGCAGCACAGCACAAGGAGCCAAGGTGTAGTAGGATGGAGACGCAAGCGAGACGGTTGATTTGACCTCTGTCTATGTGTCGACGGCTCTCCCTTCAAGGGGAACTCACCCGCAATTGATTCGCTTGCAAGGTCAGGGGAGAGGACGCGCCGCACAATGACGGACGCAAGGCCGAAGCGGAGGCAAGCAATGCATGGCCACCTAGACGCACAAACGGAATATCGCGAGGTGGGAGGCGAATTCGTATCCGGCACGATTGTTGATTCGCGCACCACGCATCTTGAAGTCCTCGCGCGCCGAGCGACCGGCCCTATTTCCTGGCGCTTTCGTCAACCGCGGCTCGCGCTGTTCTGGTTTCGCAACGGCCTTAAAGAGTTGAATCTGGAGCTCGACGGCCGCCGCATCCACTCCGGAATAAGACAAGGAACAAGCCTTGCGCTGTTCCCGGCCTCGACTTCGGTCGAAGGCGAGTTCGACGTCGCCCCGCACTTCGACTACACGGTGGTCTTCCTCGACCCGACCGTTGCGTCCGACACTGGCTGCCACTTCGACAGGCCGCTGATTGCCTTCGGCAATGACGATCTGCAACGTGGCCTTTCGGTTCTATGCCGTGAGGCGCGCAATGCAGACAGCCTTTACGGGCTGTTCGCCGAGGGTTGGGCAATGCAAGCACTCGCGCTGCTCGGGCGCGTCAACGGTAACCCGACAGCCACCGCTCGCCCGTCCGGGGGCCTCGCACCTGGCAGCTTGCGGCGCGTCATCGACTACATCGAGGCCGACTTGTCGAGACCGTTCACGATCGATGGCTTGGCGGAAATCGCCGGCGTCAGTCCTCGGCATTTCATGCGGGCTTTTCGGGAAAGTTCCGGTCAGACGCCATTGCGCTTTGTGTACAGCCTGCGTCTGCAGCGGGCCAAGGAATTCCTTTTGGATCCTCGCCGCACTGCAACTGAAGTCGCGCTGGAATGCGGCTTCAGCCATGCTCAGCACTTCAGCACTGCGTTCAAGAAGGCGACCGGCGTGACGCCGTCCGATTTCCGCAGGGCTGCAATGCGCTGATGCATCCCACGGATCGACCCAGCTGCCGTCTCGGGAAACCGCGCCAGTGGGCCAACTCGGAGCCGGCTCGCCTGCGCGCGATGTTTCGATTCCTGGCGGGCGGGGGAATGGAGAGCTCAGGCTCGAAATTCGCTGAGGTTGCGCGGGCCGGACAGGTGGTACGCACGTTGCGACGTTGGCTCGATCTCCTCAAGCAACGCGATGCGCGCCACCTCGGCAACATCGCGGGTATCGATGAAGTTCACTCGGCCATTCCCCGCAGCGCCAGCCCAGGACCCGGTGGCGATGTGTGGCCCCACGCGCTTGAGCACATCGGGGAAGGTCGTCGGCCGCAAGACCGTAGACGCGATCGGCTGCCGTGCCAGATGCGCCTCGATCTGCATATGCCAGGCGAGGGGCAGAAGCCGGGTCGCAGGACCGAGGGCAGACAGTTTGACGATGTGCCGAACGCCTGTTGCGACGGCTGCATCGATCAACGCGATTTCGTTGACGACCTGTTCGAGGGAGGTGCCATGCGCGATGAAGAGCCGGTCGACGCCGCGCAGGGCCCTGCCGAGCGTCTCAGCGCCTTTGAAGTCGACCTTGGAAATGGCCCCCCTTCGGGCAGTTGCGCTGGGCTGGATTGGCGCGGCAGCACGACGAGATCGACCGGATCGTCGACGAGCAGCGCCGTCAATCTGCCCCCAACGCGTCCTGTCGCACCCGCGAGAAGCTAGGCATGGCATGTACACCGGCTCGACGGTCGCCGGCGTGCGAACGCAGCTCCCATCCTCGCCGGGCCCCCTTGGGTATGCACCCGCGCAGGCAATCGCCTTAAAGCGCAGGCAAGTGGCCAGCGCGCCAGGCGGCGCCCATGGCGTCGCTGTAGGCGATGGTTTGCTGGCGCTGCGTGCCGAGCAGTTCACTGCCCAAGGTCATCACATCACCGTCCTTCAGGAACACAGGCGGTTTCTGGCCGAGACCGACACCCGGCGGCGTACCGGTTGGAATCACGTCGCCGGGCTGAAGCGCCATAAAGCGGCTGAGGTAGGACACGATGGTGGCAACGCCGAAAATCTGCGTGCGGGTGTTGCCCGTCTGCCGGCGAGTTCCGTTCACGTCGAGCCAGAGGTCGATGTTCTGCGGATCCGGCACTTCGTCAGCCGTCAGCAACCAGGGGCCAATCGGCGCATAGCCCAGGTAGCTTTTGCCCTTGGTCCACTGGCCTTCCATTTCGATTTGCCAGGCACGCTCTGACACGTCGTTGCAAAGGCAGTAGCCGGCCACATATTGCAGCGCTTCTGCTTCGCTGACATGCCAGGCCGGACGACCGATCACGATAGCGAGCTCGACCTCCCAATCAAGCTTGCCCGAGCCGGGCGCGATGACGACCGGGTCGTTGGGGCCTGCCAGCGCGCTGGTGTGCTTGTTGAACACAATCGGCTGCGTCGGGATCGGCGTGTTGGTTTCTGCCGCATGGTCGGAATAGTTGAGGCCGATGCAAACCACATTCGGAACCTGGCCGACGCAGGGGCCGAGCCGTGTATCGACGGGCACGGCGGGCAAGCTCGAGGTATCGAGGGCGCGCAGCCTTGCAAGGCTCTCGGGTGAAAGTGTTGGCCCGTGAATGTCGCTCACGACGGAAGACAAATCGCGCAAGGTGCCTTGTGCATCAATGAGGCCGGGTTTTTCAGAGCCACGGGGGCCGAATCGAACGAGACGCATGGGGAATCCTTTTGGCTTTTGAAGTAGGTATTCAGGCTGAAGGCCGCGTTGTCAAAGCGGCTCGAGCGTCAGCGCAAGCTCGCCGAAGTTGCCATAGCGAAGCACGGCGGGACGCTTGAACGGCAGGTCGATCGCCCCCGCCAATGAGCCGGTGATGACGGCTTGCCCGACCTCCAGACCCATGCCCTGGCTGCGCAGAAACTCGGCCAGCCAGTAAAGAGGCAAGCGCGGGTCGCCGTTGGGGTGGCTGGCTGCAAATGTGATGTCGTCCTGGCCCTGCACCGAGAGTGCAATCTCGAAGGGACCAGGAAATGGCTCCTGCGCAAGGTCCACGGCGACAGTCGGCCCCAGCGCCACGCTTTGGTGCCACAGGCTGTCGGCCATCAGTTCAGGGCCGCTGGCGCCTGCAGCATCGTCATAGCGACAACCGAGCACCTCGACCGCCAGCCGCACGCTACCGATGGCGGCGTTGACATCGGCAGGGGTGTAGGGGGTGGCCCGTGGCGACAGGCTTTGCTTGAGTTCGAAGGCCAGTTCGGGTTCGATGCGCGCTGCGCCCGTTGGTCCGGCAGGCGCGGCAGCCACACCGCCCGATGGCCTGGCATCATGCAGCGCGGCGGCGACCCAGCGATCGCCCGGGGGCAACCCGCATTTCCAGCCGATGGCGGGGCTGCCGCGCAGTTCGCTGATCCGCCGCTGGATACGCCAACCGTCTTGCGGCGTGGCAGGGCGCAAGCCGGCCTCCAGCCTTGCACCGAAGCGACCCGACGACTGAAGTGCGTGCAGGTAGCGCGCGGCAGCCTCGATGGCGCTCGGCTTCATGTTGGTCATTCCTCTTGTGATCCTTGCAAGGATCAGTGCAACGTCTCGAGCCGTTCGCCGGAGTCCACGCGGAAAAGATGAACATGCGCGCTGTCCGCACCCAGGCGCACCTGGTCGCCGGGGCGCACACTGACCCGTTCGCGCAGCACGCAGGTGAGCTTGGTGCCGCCCGCATCCACGATGAGGTGCGTCTCCGAGCCGGTGGACTCCACCACCAGCACCCGCGCCTCCACGCCATCGGCGTCCAGCCGCAGGTGCTCGGGCCGCACGCCCAGCGTGAGGTCCTGCCCGCTTGCGGCCGGCACACCGGGCACGGTCCAGTGGTTGCCCGCGTTGTCCACAACGCCCTTGCCGTTCATCTTGACGGGCAGCAGGTTCATCGACGGCGAGCCGATGAAGGCCGCGACGAAGACGTTGCGCGGCCGGTCGAACAGGTCGAGCGGCGTGCCTACCTGTTCCACGATGCCATCGTGCATGGCCACAATCTTGTCTGCCATCGTCATGGCCTCGATCTGGTCGTGCGTGACGTAGACGGTGGTGGCCTTCAGGCGCTGGTGCAGCTCGCGAATCTCAGCGCGCATTGCCACGCGCAGCTTGGCGTCCAGGTTGGACAGCGGCTCGTCGAAAAGGAAGACCTGCGGGTCGCGCACGATGGCGCGGCCCATGGCGACGCGCTGGCGCTGGCCGCCGGAGAGCTGCTTGGGCAGCCGCGTGAGCAGTGGCTCCAGCCCCAGGATCTTGGCGGCCCGGGCCACGCGCTCTTCGGTCTCCTGCTGCGGCGCATGGCGCAGCTTCAGCGAGAACGCGAGGTTGTCCGCCACCGTGAGATGCGGGTACAGCGCATAGTTCTGGAACACCATGGCGATGTCGCGGTCCTTGGGCAGCAGGCCATTCACGCGGCGCCCGCCGATGCGGATCTCGCCCCCGTCGATGCCTTCCAGGCCCGCGACCATGCGCAATAGCGTGGACTTGCCGCAGCCCGACGGGCCGACCAGCACGACAAATTCACCGTCTCGGATGTCGATGCTCACGCCGCGGATGATCTGCGTGCTGCCGAAGGACTTGGCTACGTCCTGGATCTCAACTGTTGCCATCTTGTCTCCTCATTCAAAAAGTGAAGCCGGTGTCGCGCACAGCCGGCCGCGTGCCGCCGGGCGCACGCCGGGTCGAAGGAGGTTGTGATCCCTCACCCCGCTTGCCAGGCGGTTTTCAGCCGCGTGTATTCATGCAGATAGCGACCCACGGCAGCGTCACGCAGTTCGGTGGACTGTTGCAACAGCGCAAGGGCCGCGTCAAAGGCGCCGGGATCACAGGCTTCCAGCAACAGCACCCAGCGAGCCGGGGCCTGCAGGTCCTTGCGGTCCTTGCTTTCGGCGGTGCGCTGGCCCGACATGCCGACGTCCGAGCCCAGCAGGTGCGCACCGCTGATGCGCGGCAGCCGCGCAGCGGCTTCCAGCGCCGAGCTCAGACGCGGCACCACGTCGCGCACCGTGTCGTCCGCGATGTCGAAGCGCACGGTCAGCATCGCGCCACCCGAGCCCACGCCGTGGCTCGCCACCACGCGCGTGAGTGATCGCGTGGTCGCCTGGAAATGTGCGGTGGCCGCACGCGTCCACTCCGTAGGCTCGTTCAAGCGCGACAGATAGTCGCTGCCCTGGATGACTTGGAAGCTCGCGGTTTCATACAGGGTGAAGAACTCCGGCTGCGTCGCTGCGTCGGCAGCGCGATAGCGGCGCCCCCGCACAAAGCCGGGAATGCCCACGCGCTCGGGCATGTGCTCGTGCAGGTGCCAGGCGTAAAACTCCGCGCGCCCGGCCTCGGCGATGTCGTTCCAGATAGCCACTGCACCTTCACCTGCCAGCATGATTTTGCTCCTTGAATGTGGTGGGTACGGCCTCGCGCAGGTTGAGCGCGGCTTGGCCGACCCTTCGGAAACACAGCGCAACCGCTCGTGCGGCCGCGCACGATGGACGCCTGTGAATGAAAGCGACGCCTGGTGCGGCGCTTGCGCAGGACACCTCGGCTCCGGCAAGCTTCCGACGGGGAAGGCCTTCAGCCATTGGAGACTTTCAGCGGCGTAATCCCCATCATGGCTTCCATCACCTTGCGGCTCGGCCACAGGTCGGCGATCTCCGCCGCGGTGGCTTGCACGTCCGGCGCGATGGCGGCGATGCGCTCTGGTGGGAGTCGCGCCACGGGACCGGCCACGCTGACGGTACCGATGGCGCGGCGGCTTTGCGGATCCACGATGGCGCAGCCCACCGCACACGTGCCGGGCTCCCCTTCCTCGATGGAGGTGCCATAGCCGCGCTCGCGCGTCAGTGCGAGTTCGGCACGCAGGCTCGCCTCATCGCGCACGATGGGCCGGCCGAAACGCGAAGGTACGACAAAGCCGCGCGCCTTGACCAGCGCCACGGCCTGCTCTTCGTCCAGGCTCGCAAGCCAGGCCTTGCCGGTCGACGTGGCATGCAGCACCACGGGTTGCCCCATATCCGGGTCATAACGCAGGCCCGAAAGCGCACCTTGGGCCTTGGCGATCCAGATGAGCGCATCGTCTTCCACCAATGCGAGGCGTACCAGTTCGCCGGTGCGCGCGGCCAGCCGGTCCAGGGAGGGCTGACAAATTTCCGTGATGCCGGAGGCCGCGAGGAAACGAAAGCCGATGGCTGCCAGCTTCACCGTCATGCGGTAGCGCTGGCTGTACTCGTCCTGCACCGCCAGCCCACGCCTCACCAAGATGGACAGCAGCCGGTGCACGGCGCTCTTGGGCAATTCCAGTCGCCGCGCGACCTCGCTGATTGGCAGCCCTTGGGGGTAGTCGGCCAGCAGCGTGAGGATGTCCAGCACGCGCTCGATCATGTCGCCAGTGGCCACGAAGATCTCCATGTATTTAGAACAGAGTTCCAATGTAGCATCACATAGCAACCCAAAGCCGAGGGATATCCCGCATGACTAGGCACATTCAAGCCACTACATTGGAACAATGTTCTATGTAAGGTCGTTTTTATGAATGCCATTCCCTATGCGGAGGCCGCGACTGTGGCGCAGGCGCCCCCCCGACCGCCGGGCTTCTGGGCGCGTTTCGCCTGGTTTGCGCCAGCCGTCGCCGTGCTGCTCGCCGTCACGCTCTACCCCACGGCCGTGGTGCTGTGGCTGAGCGTCCACCGCACGCGCCTCTATGAAGTGGTGGAAGGCGTGGGCCTGGCGAACTACGTCTCGGTGATCACCTCTCCCGCCTTCCTCGAACTCAGCCTCAACTCCCTGCTGTACGTGTTCGGCGCGCTGGCCGTGGTGCTGCCTCTGGGTCTGGCCAGCGCCCTTGCGCTGCAGAACATTGCGCGCGGCGCTGCGTACGTGCGCACCCTGCTGTTGCTGCCCTGGACGCTGTCCATGGGCGTGGTGGGCTGCTTCTGGCTGTGGCTGCTCAATCCCTCGTACGGGCCCATGAGCTACCTGATGCGGTCCCTGGGCATGGAGCCCGGCCTGATGCTGGGCGATCCTTCGCTGGCGCTCGTGCTCGTCATCCTGGTCACCGCGTGGTGGTCCTTCCCCTACGTGATGGTGATGATGAGCGCCTCGCTGCAAAGCATCCCGGCCGAGCTGTACGAGGCGATCGACATCGACGGAGGCGGCCTGCGCGCGCGCCTGCGCCACGCGGTGTGGCCGCACATCGCGCCCACGCTGGGCAGCACCGCGCTGGCGCTGGGCATCCTCTATCTCACGCTCATCACGCTGATCCTGGTGCTCACCGGCGGCGGGCCGCTGGGCTCGACCGCCACCTGGAGCTTCGAAGTGTTCTCCAGCGCTTTCCGCTCGGTGGACCTCTCGCCCTCGTCGGTCATCTCCGTCGTGGTGCTCGCGGTCAATCTCTTCCTTGGCTACCTCTACACGCGGCTCACCGGCCGCGTCTCGGGCTGAACATCATGCATATCCGTCGTTCCGAAAAAATGCTGTCCTGGGCGGTGCTGGCCGCCCTGGTCCTGGTCGTGCTGATCCCGCTGTCCTGGGCGGTGTTCACCTCGCTCAAGAGCGAGGCCAGCGTCATGGCCTATCCGCCCACCTTCTTCCCTACCGAGCCCAGCCTCTCGGCGTACAAGGCGGTATTCCGGAACGAGACCTTCGGCTCCGACCTGTTCAACTCGGTGCTGTACGCGATCGGTGCGGTCGCGCTGGCGGTTCTGCTGTCCGCGCCCGCTGGCTACGCGGCTTCACGCTTCGAGTTCCGCGGCAAGCGCACCGTGATGCTGCTGATCCTGTCCACGTCCATGATCCCCGGCGTCGCGCTGCTGGTGCCGACCTACTTCCTGTTGGACGCGCTGGGGCTCCTGAACAACGCTGCAGTCATCATCGTGGTGCAGGCCGCGCGCCTGGTGCCGCAGACGGTCTGGTTCATGCAGAACTTCGTGGACGCCGTGCCGCGCGAGCTGGACGAGGCCACCCAAGTGGACGGCGCCAATCACTGGCAAACCTTCACAAAAGTCATCCTGCCGCTGGTGCGGCCCGGCATCGCCGCAAGTGCCGTCATCGGCATGGTCACGACCTGGAACGACTACATCACCGTGGCCGCGTTCGCGCCCGAGGTGGCGCACCGCACGCTGCAAGTGGCCCTGGTCAACCAGGTGTTCGACAGCATCGGCATCACCTGGTCATATGTCATGGCCTACGCCGTGGTGTCCTCCCTTCCCATCGTCGCCATCTTCGTGCTTGCGCAGCGATGGTTCATCAGCGGCCTGACCGCCGGCGCCGTCAAGGGCTAGTCCACCACGTGCGCACTCGCGACATGCGCACCTAAACCAGGAGACAAACATGAACGAGCAGAAACCAGAAAGCATGAACGAACAGAAACCAGCGCCCCGTACGAGCCGGCGCATCTTCCTGGGTGGCATGGCTGCCATGCTGGGCGCACCCGCGGGCCGGGCCTTCGCGCAGACCACCGAGACCATCGCCTACGACACCTTTCTCGACCCGGCCAACACCAAAGACCCGCGTGCGGCGGCGCAGACGCAGATGATCGCGGCTTTCGAAGCCAGCCAGCCGCGTGTGAAGGTACGCGTGGTGGTGGACCCCGCCGGGCAAAACGGCGTACGCGCGGCGCGCGCCAAGTCGGACAGCCCCGACGTGATCCGCGTGAACAACTTCCAGATGCCCGAGTTCGTGTCCACCGGCTCGGTGCTGGCCATCGACGAGCTGATCGCGCGAGACAAGGTGGACACCACGGACTGGCTGATCGGGATGGACCAGACGCGCGTCAACGGCAAGATCTGGGGCTTGCAGCAGGACTATCGCATCCCGATCTACGTCTACCGCAAGAGCAAGTTCGACGAGGCGAAGATTGCGACCCCGCCGCGCACGTACGCAGAAGTGAGCGCGCTCGGCCCGCTGCTGACCAAACAGAACCAGATGGCCTACGGCGTCCCTATCGGCCTGAGCGGCGGGATCGGCGGCGCGCAGGCGTTCATGGAGTTCATCGTGAGTTCCATCGTTGCGGGCAACAGCGATCCGTTCTTCGCACCCAGCGGCCGCGAGATCGGCTTTAGCGACAAGCGGCTGCTGCTGGCAGCCACCATCGTCAAGGACCTGTTCCAGAAGAAAGCGGCGACACCCGTGAGCCTGCAGTTCGCCTACAACGAGCTCCAGGATGGGATGCGGGCGGGCACGGTGGCATCCGCCACCTTCGGGCTGTACCGCTACCGTGGCCTGAAGGCCGCCGTGGCCGACGACTTGGCCTGGGCGCCGGCCCCTTCGGTGGAGCCCGACGACAAGCACGCGGTGTATGGCTTCCAGATGTGCATCAACCGCCATTCGCCACGCCAGGGCGGCGCATGGGAGTTCGTCAAGTTCATGGCCAGCCCGGCCGCTCAGGCGATCGCCGCGCGGGGCGGCGAAGTGGTGGCGCGCGCCAGCGCCTACAAGGACGCCTACTTCAAGACGCCGGAAGCCGAGGACCAACTGGGCTGGAAGGCGCTCGTGGAAAAACGCGGCCGAATGGTGAACTACTCCATCATCCAGTCGACCTTCAACCAGATCTGCGGCGAAGCCTTCCAGCGCATGATCCTGCGTGATCTGGCACCTGCAGCCGTGGCGCTCGAGGTGCGCACCCGCTATACCGAAGCGCTGGCCAAAGCATGATGCCGCATGTCACAGGAACAACCCGGCTCTACGGGTTGGTGGGCGATCCCCTGACGACAGCCAAGTCGCCCGAATTATTGAACCGGCTCTTTTCCGAACAGCGCGCAGACGCGGTGTGCATCCCATTCGCGGTCAAGGACAATGACCTGCCCGCATTCGTCACCGGTGCACGGGCGCTGGGGAATCTCTCCGGCGTGCTGGTCACGATGCCTCACAAGCAACGGATGCTGGCCTTTGTCGACGAACTGCATCCGACTGCCCGCCAGGTCGGCGCACTCAACGTCGTCCGTTGCGATAAGGATGGGCGCTGGGTCGGCGCCATCTTCGATGGTCTCGGTTGTGTGCTTGGCATGCAGTGGGAGGGCAACCATCCGGCGAACAAGTCCGTTCTTCTCGTCGGCGCCGGGGGCGCGGGAAGAGCCATCGCGTTCGCAGTCGCATCCGCGGGTGCCCGGACGTTGACCATCTTCGATGTCGACGGGCGCCGCGCCGACGAGCTCGCCGGAGCCGTTGTGGCCGCAACAGGCTGCAACGCGCGAGCCGGCTCGCCCGATCCACACGGATTCGAGATCGTCATCAATGCCACGCCGCTGGGCATGAACGCGACGGACGCCATGCCCGTGGATCCCGAACGGCTGGAGCCCGGCAGCATCGTCGTAGACATCGTCAATGCGCCCGAGCCGACGCCGCTTTGCCGCGCCGCCCATGCGCGCGGTTGCCGCACCCAAGGCGGACGCCCCATGCATGAAGGACAGGCATTGCACGCCCTGCGTTTTCTTGGATTCGATTACCGACCTGACGGGAAGTCACTACCAGACGCGCCCGAAACCACGCAGTTGTGGCCATCTCAATGAAAGGAAGATGTCATGAATAGGCTTTGCAGGGTTGCCGCTGCATTCCGTGCGGCTCGCTGCGCGAGAGGAGAACACGCATGAAAGTTGCTTTGCTGGAAGCCAGCCATTGGCATGTCCCGCTCTATCTCGATGCGCTCGAGGCGCCCGAGATCGAGGTGGTTGCCGTTTCCGATTCGGAGCAAGTGAAAGGGCAAGCGATCGCAACGCGATTCGGAAGCAGGCTGTACTCGTCGCCCTATGAGCTGCTCGAGCGCGAGGAAGTCGATTTCGCGTTTGTGTTCGGTCGGCATTCCGAAATGCCAACGCTCGCGGAGGCGGCGATCGCGCGGCGAATTCCATTTGCGCTGGAGAAGCCCTGCGGCATCAACATGTCGCAGGTGACCCGGCTGCGGAAACTGACCGAGGAAGCCGATCTTTATTGCGCGGTACCGCTCATCTTTCGCATGAGCGACCTGCTCAGTGCGCTCCACGGTGCCGAGGGTCGCATCCCTTCGGACTTCAACTACATGTCCTTCCGGTTCATCGTTGGTCCGCCTGGCCGTTACGAAGCTGCAGGCGCAGGCTGGGCGCTCGATCCCGCATTTTCCGGTGGCGGATCCACGATCAATGTCGCGACGCACTTCATTGACCTTTTCAGATTGCTGACCGGCAAGGAAGTCACGCGCGTCTCAGCGACCATGAACGCTCGGACGCACCGAGGTGAGGTTGAAGACTATTCGTTGCTGACGATGCAAACCGAAGATGGCGTGATCGGACTCGTGGAGACCGGATACAGCTTCCCCAGCACGCCGGACGAGCAGCGCGAATTCTCGTTCACCCTTTCATCCGATCGCATGTACGCGAAATCGGGCCCCGACCGGATCGAGTTCCGCGACCGAAGCAATCTTGCCGCTGGCACACGGAGTCTGCGCCTCGAGTTGGACACCGACGCCTACTACCCCCTGTTCGTCAAACGGGTCCTTGCTGAATCTCGCACAGGTGCAAAGCCGATTGCGTCATTGCGCGACGCCGAGGCAATGATGCAGATCATGGACGCGGCCTACGCTTCGGCCCGGCAAGGGGGCGCGCTCCAGAATCTGGCGCCGATTGCCGGCTGATCGACCAATCGCCCCTCCCCTCCGACGCCCGCGCCGCGCATCTCGACGGCACTCGCTGGCCAATCAACTGAAAGGAATCCGATGAGCAAGACTGCGCGATACCAAGGTCCCTTGGCGCTCGACCAGGCGAAATCCAAATTTGTTCTCACCCCTCTGGAGGACAACCGCTTTCATCGGGATGGTCCTCGCGCCAACGTGGAGTACCGGGATCTCGGAATGGCGGAGGCTTCGGGGGGACGCATCAGCGCCAAGCACATCCGCGCTGTCCAGCCGTTCGGCAAGGAGACCGGTTGGCATTGGCACGACATGACCGCGCACTTCGTGTACGTGCTGAAAGGCTGGGTCGAATTCCGGTTTGACGGCATGCCGGAACCGGTGACCGTCGTTGCCGGCTCCTGCCTCAGTCAGCCCGCCGGAGTGGCGCACAACGTCATTCGCCAGTCTGACGACCTCGAGCTGATAGAGATCAACACGCCCGCAGATTATGTGACGGTCGAATGCTCTCCCTGAGCGGCCGCGGCGCATCCTCGCCTCCACTTTCGGATTTCGGAAAGATCAGCTGGGTCGCAAGTCTTCGTGGCGCTCGAAGAGCGTCACCGCCCAGTCGATGAAGACACGCACCTTCGCACTGAGGTAGCGGTTCGGCGCATAGATCACGTGGACGGGGATCGTGGGCGTGCGCCAATCTTTCAGCAGCGCGACGAGTCTCCCCGCCGAGATCGCCTCATGAACCACGTACGAAGGCGCCTGGATGATGCCTAGACTCGCTAAGCCTGCTGCCAGGTACGAGTTGGTGTCGCTCACGACCAGCCGATGACTCAGCGCGGGCTCGGTCTTTGTAGAGCCGTCGGAGAACTGGAATGGCAGCGCACGGCCGGAGCGCGCGTAGATCATGCCGATGCTGGGTCTTGTACTCAAATCGGCAGGCGTCCTCGGCGTTCCGTGGCGCTGGAGAAAGTCGGGTGTTGCACAGGTGACGAAGTGGAACTCGCCGATCCGGCGCGCGACCATCATCTGCTCGCTCACTTCACCGGGGCGAATGGCGCAATCAATGCCGTCGCTCACCAGGTCGGTGTGCTTGTTGCCGACGTCGAGCTCGACCTCGACCTCGGGATAGCTCTGGTAGAACTCCGAAAGCGCGGGGACAATGCCCCCCGCGGCGATCGCCGCCGCCGTCTCCACCCGCACCTTGCCCGAGGGCTTGGCCAAGGATTGCGTGGTCGACGATTCGATGTCCGCAAGATCGGCGAGCAGCCGCACCACGCGCTCGTAGTAGATCGCCCCTTCTGGCGTGACGGTGACCGACCGGGTGGTGCGATGCAGCAGGCGCACTTTCAGTTCCTGCTCCAACTGCTGAATGAGCCGGGTGATCGTCGCATTGGGCACATCGAGCGTGTCAGCCGCTTTCGTGAATGTTCCAGCTTCAACCACCCGGACAAAGGCGTTCATCGCAGTGATGCGGTCCATGATGCCTGCTCCAATTGACGTGCAGGCGATCATTACACCGCATCCGGCGCACTTGCTTTTACCGGCCCTTGAAGTCGAGGGTCGGGCGGGGCCGGCCGGCCTTCAATGCGTCCACAGCCGACTTCAGGCCGCGCTGAACGTTTTCGGCCTCGAACAGCGGCATCGCGATGTCGAACATGGCATCGTCGGCGGAAGACACACCGCCGACGGCCCAGGCCCGCAGCAGCGCCTTGTGAGCGGCATAGGCCCGGGTGGGGCCCTGCGCGACTTTCTGCGCGAAGGCACGCGCTTCGTTCAACAAGTCGGCGTCAGCGACGACGCGGTTGACGACGCCGAAGCGCTCCATCGTGGCCGCCGGTACTTTCTCGGAGGTCATGGCCCACTCGGAAGCGCGTGAACGGCCGGCCCGCTCGGCGACCCGGTACGCGCCGCCCAGGATCGTGACGATGCCCAGGCTCTGTTCGGGATGCCCGAACGTGGCCGACTCGCCGGCAAAGATCATGTCGGCACGCAGGGCGAGCTCGAAGCCTCCGCCGAAGCACAGCCCCTGCACGGCTGCGATGACCGGCATCGGGATGCGCTCGAAGCGGTTGAACACCGACATGTAGTGCTCGAAGCGCGCGCGCAATTCCTGGGTGACCGCGCCCGGCCAGCTCGTGATGTCGCCGCCGAAGGAGAAGTTTTCTCCCGTGCCGCACACGAGCACGGCGCGCGAGCCACTGTCCGCGATAGTTGTGATTGCCGCGGCCAGCTCGTCGACCATCTGGTCGTCGATGCGATTTTGCGGCGGGCGGTCCAGGGTGAGCGTGGCAACGCTCTCGTCAAAGCTGATGGTCAGATGAGGCATGGAAAAGTCCTGTGAGGTTGTATCCGTTGAATGGGAGCCGTCAGCCCAGGTGCAGCCTGAACCACTCGACGGCGGCCGTGTTGGACTCTTTGAACTGCGACAAGTAAGGATCGAAGTGGCCGCCCTCGATGGTCACCAGGCGCTTGGGCTGCAGCGCCCGTTCGAACGCCGCGAGCTCGAGATCGGTCAGGGTGACGGTGTCTCGCGTGGCCACCACCATCAGCAGAGGCGTAGGTGAAACGCGAGCGATCCATTGCCCGGGCTCGTACATGCGCGCGGCGCGCGTCGAGCGGACCGTCACGCTGTTCTCCCAGGCACCAGCGGGCACCGGCTGCAGGTAGAAGTCGATGGCGTCCCGGGCGCGATAGGAGGCGGGAACGCCGGGGTCGGCGCTGACGATGGCCTGGCGGCGCGGCGGCTCCCCGCGCAGCTGCGCGCGGTCATCGTCTGCGAGCGCCTCTTCGAACGCGGCGCCCCCTTCAGGCGGGATGCGGCGCAGGCTCTGCTCGTAGCCGCTGATGGTCGGAACCTGCGCAACGACACAGCGCAGTCGACGGTCGGTGGCGCCGAGCACCAACGCGTGACCACCGGCGTAGCTGGTCCCCCACAGGCCAATGCGCTTCGGGTCGACGACGTCCAGGCTCTCGAGGTAGCTGATGGCGCGTCGCCAGTCAGCGATCTGACGCCACGGGTCGACGTCGTGGCGTGGCATGCCATCGCTCGCGCCGAAGCCGCGGTGGTCATGGAGCAACACGACGAAACCGGCCTCGGCGAAGGCCTTCGCGAACCGCTCGATGCCATGCTCCTTGACGCCGGCGTAGCCATGCGCCATCGTGATGGCGGGCCGACGCCCCTCGCCGGCCGGCACGAAGAGCCAGCCGCGAAGCTTGACGCCGCCATCGACTTCGAATTCAACATCGGTGCGTTTCATCTTCTCGATCTCCTGTGACGGCGGTGCATCAGGCCGCGCTGAAGAAGTGCGCCGCGGCAACCCTGCCATTGACGCGATGGCCCAGCTCGGCCGAGAACTTCATCGCACCGCCCAGTGGACGGTGGTGGATGGCCGCGTGTACGACCTCTCCCTGTTCGTTCTTTGAGAGGATCGTGACGCCGAACAGCTTGTCGCCACCGAAGGCCTGAGCCTCCCATTCAAGGTAGGTGCGCAGCCCGCTCGTCGCCTCGCGGGTGAAGGCGAGCGCTTCGTAGATCGTGCTGGCAGCTGCCATCACCGCAGTCACCTGCTCGGCACCGATCACTGGCTTTGCGAGCGCACTGGCCTCGAGAACGATGTCTGCCGCGAATGCTTCGGCAAAGACGGTCGCCGACTTCTGTTCGAACGCGTGAGTCCAATCGTGCCGGCCCACTGCGGTGCTCCGGGCATGGTCCACGGTCGCCAGGAACTCGCTGAGGACCCTGGCAAAGGCTTCCGGCTGCTCGACGTGCGGCCAATGGCCCGCGTTGCCCAGCGAAGCGATGACAGGCTCGTCGAAACGCGGTGCAACGGCGCTCGAGATGACCTCGGCGGTGACGAAGGGATCGGCCTCGCCGCGGACGATGAGAACCGGCCCCTTGTATCGGCTGTGCTGTGCGCCGAGAGCATGGCCCCGGTTCCACATGTCGGCGAAGACGCCGACTGCGGCGGCCTCGACGCCGTCGCCGAGCCGGCTGAGCGTTTCCAACCGTTCGTCGTCGAGGCTAGTCGAAAAATTTCGACGCAGTACGCGTTGCGCGCCGGGGCTCCCTCCCAGTGCATGAAAGGTCTTCATCACTTCGTCGGGCAGTTCGGTGCCGGCCAACGGCACGGGGGTCAGAAGGACCAGGGCTCGGACCTGTTCATTGAGCTGGCCCGCGACCAGCTCCGCGAGCTGCGCGCCCATGCTCTGGCCCACGAGAATGATGGGGCGAGCCAAAGCACGAACCTGCGTGGCGACATCTTCGGCGAAGCTGTCGAGGCTATGCGGTCCGGGCTCGCCGGCGCGCTTGCCCATTCCTGGAAGATCGACGCGCAGCGCATCCGCGGCGCGGTCACCAAGACCAGCCACGACCGCGTCCAAGGCGGCGGAACCGTCGAGGAAGCCGTGGATGAAGACGAAGGTGGATGGCGCGTACGCGCTTTCGTGTGCAGTGGATAGGTTGTGCGAAGTCATTGGAGTCTCCTGTAGGTGGATTGAGATTCAGCGGGTCGAGCCGGAGGCGGACCATTCCTTGGTGTCGATCGGCGAGTAGCCGTCGGGTTTGCCATCCAGCCGCCCGGCCCGTTGGCCGTCCAGCGCGGCAAGGAGCTCTTCGGCCAGCGGCGTCGTGAAGGTGTTGTGCACGAGGGTGTACTCGGCGGCCAGGCGGCCGACGGCTTGCAGTGCACCCGTGTCGATGCGGCCGCCCTCCAGGTAGACGTCGTCGCGGATGTTGAAGCAGACCACCTGGCCGAATACCACGTTCTCACCCACGGCGATGGGGATGATCCGATCGAGCCTGCATTCGAGCGAGATGGGGACACCCTTGATGCGCGGAGGGCGGACTGCTGCCGAAGCTTCCTTCTCCACCCCGACGGCGGTGAACTCATCGACGTCGGAGGCGAACTCGAAGGCCGTACGGTGCAGCGCGTGCGCCAGAGGCAGCGTGGCCAGGTTGACGACGAACACTTCGGTGTCGCGGATGTTCACGAAGGTGTCCTTCAGGGTCACGCCGTCGGCGCGCGGCTGCAGCGAGAGCGACACCATTGGCGGCTTGCGCCCGACGGCCGTGAAGAACGAGATCGGTGCGAGGTTCGCCACCCCGTTGCTGGATTGAGTGCTGACCCAGCCGATCGGGCGGGGAAGGATGGAGCCGATCAGCAGCTTGTAGGCCGAGGTGGAATCCAGTGTCGAGAAGTCGATGATCATGATGCGGTCTTTTTTGCAACGGGAAGCGGTGAACGTTCAGCGCGACGCGCCACCCTCAGCCATGCGCGGAGGTCGGCGGACTCGTGGGACTTATCGTCTTGCGGACCGCGGGGCTACTCTATGAGGCGCCTGCCCTTCGAGTAAGACGACGGGGGCGAAAGCACTATTTCAATTCGGTCAAAGATCGGGGGAACGCGACCGATTGCAGGCACCCAGACCGTCGTCGCCTCTATCGATGTGCAAACATGTTGCATAGAACAAGCGGCGTGGCCGTCGAAGTCGAGGGCCTGACGACGCAGCATGGGCGGTGCTCGGTGCCCAGGCGCGCGACGAGGCCGCGGGGGGGGAATGAGCGTGGGCGACCTCGCGCGCTACCTGAAGGTCAGCCGCATGGAGCGCGACGGGCACGTAAAGACCGCGCCCGACAGTCGCGATCGGCGCTCACCGCTGGTCACGATAACCAAGTTGGGGCAACACGAGTGCTCACACATTCAGCGCAAGGTTGCTCCAACCATGCCGGATGACTATGGAGCCGTGCAGATGAAACTTGATTCGGCGTCGGGATCGCCGCTTCCGTTGTACTTTGCGTACTGCGGGTACTTGCAAAGCGGGCGTTGCATGGCTTTTGTCCCCGGAGCCGCCAAGCTATTGGTCGCCACGATTTTCTTGCTCGAAGGCTTCACGCCTTTTTCGATCCAGTCAAACATGGGCCCGACCAGGTCGACCCTGTCAGCGCCTTGTCCGACACCGAGCCCGTTGGCGCAGTGATCCACGCCAGGCGCCTGGTAGTACTCGACAAACTGGTCCGCCGTGGCTTGGCCGCCGGCTGACGCAATCACCTTGTTGTAGTAGTCCGTGGTGTTATGCGGCGTGATCAACCAATCCGTCAGGCCATGCCAAAGCAGCAGCTTGCCCCCGTGCGCCCTGAACTGCGAGAGGTCCGGGTTCACTGCGTCGATCAAGCCGACGAGATAGTCGAGACGCGATGTGTACTGCGCCGGGTCGATCTGCAGGGGATCCGCGGTGGCGCTCTGCGCAACGAAGTATTTCATGAAGTCGCCGCCAAGCAACGTCGGACCGGGTCCACCCCAGGCCTGTAGGCGCGCCGGGTCGGCCGTTTCTCCTCCAAACGGAAATCCCGGCCAGGTGTAGCGCCCCCCTGCCACGCTGGTGGATTCGTACATCGTCCTGGCCGATTCCAGCTGGGTATCCGTCAGGCACGAATTCGACTCGGCGCCAGTGCACTTGAGCGCGGACAGGTTGAACGTGCAAAGGTCGGGCCGACCGATGACATTGTCTTTGAGCCCATCGAGTCCGTCGCACTGGTCCATCACAGCATTGGCAATGGTCTGAACCTTCGCCTTGCTCAGGGCCGCGCCGGGCTTGGCCAATTGCTTCATCTGCTTTTGGTAGTAGAGGAACTGCGGCGTGTAGGCATTCGCAGGTGCGCGCGAAATAACGCCGTCGAATGCGTCTGGATATCGCTGCGCCTGGATCAGGCCTTGGCGTCCACCGCCGGAGCAACCCTCGTACACCATCTTCGCGCCGGCGACTTCTGCGCTGCCCAGGCGGGCCTTCATGATCGCCTTTGCCGCAGGAAGCACCCGTGCCACCGCCAGGTACGCGTAGTCGTTGAGCATGTCGGCATCCAGGGCGAAACTTCCCTCAAGGCTCGACCCGGTGTGCCCGTGGTTCGTCGCGATCGTGGCATAACCCCCTTCGGCCACGCCTGGGCTGTACGCGCTGGCGGTGATCACGCCATCGAATCCGCCGCCCCCCATGAAGACGGTTCGATGGTTCCACACCGTTGGCATCCTGACTTCGAAGGCCAGATCCTTGGGCATCTCGCCGCGTACGAGGCAGTTCTCGGGAACTGCGCCCGTGGTCGGAAAAAACTGCGCCTTGGCAACGACCGCACCTTCGAAAGTCTGGCCCTGCAATTCCATGCATGCAGCTTCGGCCGACTTGGGCGCCACTGGTGCTGCGAGCACCGCGGGCGCTGCTCCCGAAGAACCGCCGCCGCAACCAACCAACAAAAGGGGTGCCGCCAGCAAGAGCGAGGCCGCCTTCTTCAGAGAGCGTCCAGGAACCGGTTTGCTTGCACGATGTGCTTTGGCGGCGGCCCCTGGCCAAGCGCGAGAGGGCCTATCCAGATTGATCATTTCTGTCTCCAATAGCTCGTTTTAAGAATGGGCAGGCGCCTGCTTGCCCGAGCGAAACGGGTCACCCTCGGGGCGTGACCTCGACTTAGGGTTCCGGATCGAACTAGACCCTGCCGTGCGCGAGCACGCTGACCCGCCCATTCGCGTCCTTCATCGAACCCTCCAGTTCGAGAACGCTCCCGTACTTCCGGCGGGCGGCGGCCGATGTGGATGTCACGATCCACGCCAGGGTCACGGTCTCGGTCGCCAATACGGGATACAGCAGATCGACCGAAAAGCTCGTGCCCAGGACATGGCCCCTCTTGGCGAGGTGAGACCCGACCAGGCCCATCAGAAGTGACGTCGTATGCGCCCCGCTCGCGATCAGTCCACCGAATCGCGTGTTGCGCGCGAAGTCTGCGTCGTGGTGCAGCGGGTTCTCGTCCCCTGCGGCCCGTGCAAACGTGCGAACCTGCTCGTCATCGAAGCGATGGACGCGCGAGAAGCAGTACCCGGCCCGGATCGCGGGGCCCACCGCCGGTATGCACTCAATCATGGGTTGCCAGCCTGGTGATGGCTTCCGTGCTTCCCGCTTCCTGGCGCAAACGGAACTTCTGGATCTTTCCGGTCGCAGTCTTGGGAAGGCTTGTGAACACCACGCGGCGCGGACATTTGAAGTGGGCCAGGCGTTCCCGGCAGAACTTGACGATCTCCTCTTCGGTCGGTGCTGCAACGCCGGCTCGCAGTTCAATGAAGACGCAGGGGACTTCGCCCCACTTCGGGTCTGGCTGAGCGACCACGGCAGCGTGCAGCACCGCCGGATGCCCATGAATCACGTCTTCGACTTCGACGGATGAGATGTTCTCTCCGCCCGAAATGATCACGTCCTTCGAACGGTCGGTGATCTGGGCATAGCCGTTCTCATGGAGCACCGCGACGTCGCCGGTACGGAACCAGCCGCCCGCGAGTGCCTTGCGCGTGGCCGCTTCGTTCTTGAAGTAGCCCATCATCACCGTGTTTCCGCGCAGCATCAGTTCACCGACGGTCTTGCCGTCCCGAGGAACAGGATCGAGCGTGTCCGCGTCGCCGACCATGAGGCCTTCGAACATGGCGGCCCTCGCGCCCTGCCTCACTCTGAGCTTGCCTTGATCGGCCGGCGGGAGGTCGCCCCACCCATCCTGCCAGACACAGCTCACCGGCGTGCCGGACACCTCTGTGATACCGAAGACATGCTCCACGTCGAAGCCCATGGCCAGCACCGCGTCCAGCACGGCGATCGGCGGAGGCGACCCGGCGGTCAGTACGCGCACCGGCCGGCTCAACCTGGTGTGCCGCGCAGAGTCCGCCAGCATGGCCATGACGATCGGCGCGGCACAGAGATGATCGACCTGGTGCGCCTCGATCGCCAGCAGTACCGCTTCGGCGGACACCCGGCGCAGGCAGACATGCGTACCCGCCGCTGCCGTGATGGCCCACGTGAAGCACCAACCGTTCGCGTGGAACATGGGCAGCGTCCACAGATACCTCGGCGCCCGCGGAACGGCCCAGTTCGTGTTCTGGAGCAGGCTCATCAGGTAAGTGCCGCGATGGCTGACGACCACGCCCTTGGGATCGCCAGTCGTGCCGGAGGTGTAGTTCAGGGCGATGGGCTGCCACTCGTCGGACGGCCAGCGGCCCGCGAAATCCGGATCGCCACTTGCGAGCAGCGATTCGTAGTCGGCCTCGCCGATGCGCTCGCCTGGCGGTGCCAGATGATCTTCGATATCGATCACCGAAGGCGGATGGTCGAGCTTCTTCAGCGCCGCGGCGACGACAGCGGAGAACTCGCGGTCGACCAGCAGCAGCCTGCACTCGCCGTGCCGCAGGATGAACGCGATTCCCTCCGCGTCCAAACGGTGATTGATGGCGTTGAGGACCGCACCAGCCAGCGGCACGCCGAAATGCGCTTCCAGCATGGCCGGTGTGTTGGGCGCGAGGACGGAGACGGTGTCGCCCGGCTCGATGCCCCGCGCGACAAGTGCCGACGCGAGGCGATGGCAGCGCTCGCGTGTCTGCTCCCACGTCCGCGTCAGATCGCCATGCACCACCGCCACGCGCTTCGGATGCACAAGGGCGGCCCGATCCAGGAAGCCAAGCGGCGTCAGTGGCACGTGGTTCGCTTCGCAGCGGTCAAGGCCCGTTCCGTAGGATTTCGCGCTCATGGTCTTGTCCCCTTGGCAGTGTGGTGAAACGTCGTGAAGGTCGACACCGGCTCACGCTCGGTGACGAGCGAGTTCTCGATGGAAGCTGGGTCGGCATAGCCAAGGCTCATGCCGCACACGAGCATTTGCCCGACGGGAATCTCCAGGAAGTCGGCGATCTGGCGGTGAAACTTGAGGAACGCTGCCTGAGGGCAGGTGTGAATATTCCGCGCCCTCGCAGCGATCATCACGCTCTGCAGGAACATGCCGTAGTCCAGCAGGCTTCCTTCCGCGAGTTCGCGATTCACGGTGAAGAAGAGCCCGACGGGAGCGTCAAAGAAGCGATAGTTGCGCCCATGCTGCTTGTGCATGCGCTCCTTGTCGCCCTTGGCTATTCCCAGCAGACCATACAGGTCCCACCCAACTTTTCGGCGCCGTTCGAGATACGGAGAAATCCATTCGCGCGGGTAGTAGTCGTAGGGCTCCTGAAGGTCCTGCGAACCTTCGGGGTCGTCATCGAGCTCGGCCAGCACTGCAGACAGCTTCGCCTTCGCCTCGCCGGTCAACACATGCACGCGCCACGGCTGCATGTTCATGCCGGAGGCGCTGTAGCGCGCCGTCGAAAGAATGGCTTCGACTTCCTCGGAAGGCACGGGCCTGGGTAGGAAAGCCCGCACGCTCCGCCGGCTGGAGATGGCCCAATCCACGGCTTCTCGCAGGACTTCTGCGCTCAATGCGGGCGCGGTCACTCGGTTCATTCGAAAAATCCTTCTCTTCTCATATCTTTTGTGCCGCGCGTCAGGGGCAAGGCGTACTCGCTGATTACTTGGGAGCCATCCGGATTGCGCCGTCCAGACGAATCACTTCGCCGTTGAGATACTGGTTTTCGATGATGTGCAGCACCAGGCTCGCGAACTCGTCCGGACGACCCAATCGCGGAGGGAAAGGCACCATCTGTCCAAGCGCTTGCTGCACCTCGGCCGGCATGGCCGAAAGCATTGGCGTTTCCATGATTCCCGGTGCCACGGCCACCACCCGGATTCCCACGCGCGAGAGTTCTCTCGCAACAGGCAGCGTCATGGCGGCGATGCCTCCTTTGGAGGCGGCGTATCCCGCCTGGCCAATCTGCCCATCGAAGGCGGCAACCGACGCCGTGTTGACGATCACGCCGCGCTCGCCGTCTTCCGCGGCGCGGTTCTTCGCGATCTCTGCGGCCGCCAGCCGCAGCACATTGAAGGTGCCGACCAGATTGATCTGGATCGTGCGTGCGAAGGCCTCGAGGTCATGCGGACGTTCGCGCCCCAACACCTTCTCTGCGGGCGCAACCCCGGCACAATTGACGACGCCGTGGAGGTCGCCGAAGGCTTCGCGGAAAAGCCGCAGCGCATTCTCGACATCGGCCGCGGACGTGACGTCGGCCCGGACTGCGATGGACCGGTCTCCCAGCTCATGGCAAAGGACCTGCGCTGCGGCAATGTCCCGGTCCAGCAGAAGGACGGAAGCTCCCGCCTTCACCAGGCGCCGAGCCGTCGCGGCACCCAGGCCGGAACCTGCGCCCGTGATGACAAAACCACGATCTCTTGCTTGCATTCCTGTCTCCTTCGCACCTGCTCACCGGCAAGTGCCTTGTCGGTTCACTCTATCCACCGAACCCCTTCGCGGCCATGCCCGATCACGTCAGTAACGTGGGGCGTACGGACACCCCTCGAGGCCCGGCAATGCCGCCCCTTTTTGATGGGGGCTTCGCTTGCTAGCTGGCCAGCGCGTTCACAGCTCTGGTGCGCGTCGAATCGGCTCGCGATTGGTTCACGAACGTGACGGCGACAGCCCCGAGAAGCCCGGCAACCGCGATCGCCATGAAGTTCTGCGCCATGGGAAGCTTCAAGGAGACAAGCCAACCGATCAGAACCGGCGCGACGATGGCGCCGATGCGGCCGACACCGGATGCGAAGCCCACACCCGTTGACCGTGTCGCAGGCGAATAGAAATCACCGGCGTATGCATAGGCCAGGAGTTGCGTGCCCAACGTGGAAGCTCCCACGATGAACACGGCCAGGAACAGCAGTTCGGTCGACTTCGTATAGGCGAGTGCGGTCAGGGACATGGCACCTGCTGCATAGAAGCCGATCAGAACGTGCTTGATGTTGAACTTGTCGCTCAGCAGTCCTCCGCCGATCGCGCCGACAATGGCGCCGACGTTGAAGACGATCACGAAGTTCAGGGCGGAGCCGAGGCTGTAGCCTGCCATGGCCATCAGCTTGGTGAGCCACGAGTTCAGCGCGTAGACCATGAAAAGGCCCGTCATGAATGCGACCCAGATCATCACGGTGCTGAGCCCACGGCCCTCCTCGAACAGGCTGCGTATGGGTGCTGCGCGCACCTTGTCGGTGGGCGATCCAACGTAGATGGCGTCCATCGCATGCGCCTGCTCGGGCGCAATCCTTGCCGCAATCGCCCGCAGCTGCCGCTGGTCCCCCTTCTTGACCAGGAACGACAGCGACTCCGGCATCGTCTTGAGGATGAGCGGGATCAGAAGCACAGGAAGTCCCGCCACGTAGAACACCCACTGCCAGCCATAGCCCTCGATCAGTTGCTTGGCGGTCAGAGCGACAAGAATGCCGCCCACTGAATAGCCGGCAAACACCAAAGTCACCAAGCGAGTGCGCAGATTCGATGGAGCGAACTCACCCATTTGCGCCGTCACAATGGGAAGCACGCCTCCGATGCCCAGGCCAGCGATGAAGCGGGCCACGCTGAAGCTGATCGGGTCATGGGTCAAACCGGCCGCGGCGGTGAAAAGACTGAAGAACGCGACGCACACGGCGATCATGCGCGGACGCCCGATTCGATCCGCCAAGGTGCCAAGAAAGATGGCCCCCAGCATCGTGCCAAGCAACGCGGACCCGGCCATGACGCCGGCGCTTGTCGCATCGACCCCCATGTCTTTCATGATCGACGGGAGCGCTGCCCCGACGACGGCCAGGTCATAGCCGTCGATGATGAGGATCAGCACGCACCAGAAAAGGACGAGCCCGTGGAATCCATTGAAGCGCGATCGGCCCGCCAAGGCGTGCACATCGACTTGTTGCATGTTGTCTCCTGTCGTTGGTGTTGGCCGCTTTGTGCGGCGTCGACCGGAGGTTATTTCTGCAACTGTTCGGTGCCCATGCCCAAGGACCTCGATATGGACGGGGCGTCAGGACACGAGAGCTACGGGCGCGATGAGCGTTCCTGCGTCGGATTGCTGGCGGAACGATAGGCGCCGGGGCTGACGCCGGTCCACTTCTTGAAGGCGCGATGGAACGCACTCGTTTCCTGGAATCCGGTCTGTGCGGCAACCTCCGCCACGGTCAGCGACGCGCTCGATAGCAGGTCAATGGCGATGTCCCGGCGCAGGTCGTCCTTCAACCGTTGATAGCTCAAACCTTCCTGCTGCAACCTGCGCTGGAGCGTGGTACTGGAAAGGCGTAACTCCCGAGCGATTTTTTCCAGCTCCGGCCACTCGTCTGGCATCCGGCTGCGCAAACTCTTTCGAATCTGCGCGCTTGTACTGGCGTCGTTGTGATACTTGACAAGCAAGTTCGCGGGAGCCGCGCGGAGAAAGCTGTCGACCGTCTCGGGCGTCTCTGCGATCTTCAGGTCCAGCAGGTCGCTCGCGAACACGATGTGCGTGGTCTCGGCGTTGAAGCTCACGTTGTCGCAGAACCGTGTGCGGTAGTGACTGTCGTCGGCGGGAGGCGCGCACCGAAACTGCATTTCGCTCAAGGGAATGCGCCGATGCACCAACCAGCATGCCAGGCCGTGCACGAGGATGAACCAGGTGCCGTAGCCGAACAACCGACGCAGCACGCCGCCGTCGTGCAGGATCACGCGAGCTTCGCTTTCCGTACGGATCAACTCGCCACGAAAATCGTCCAGCGTCGATCGAAGGAACCTCAGAATGCGGCGCAGGGCATGCTCCAGGTTGTCCGAGCTGACAGCAGCACGGGTCATGAGCGCATAGCTTCCGCGCCGCAGCCCGTGGCTGTCCAGACCGAAGAACTCGTCGTCCATCAGATCCGCAAGCGCAACCCACATGCGCGAATACGCCGCGGCGGAGATGCGTGCACGCGGAGAGTTCAGCAACTCGCGATCCAGCTTGGCGAGCTCAAGGACATGGGTGATCTCCATGTTGCGAAGCCGCGCGGCATGAAGCGCTTCATGAACGAGTTCGATCGCGATGGTTCCCTTCAGTCCTGCGGACTTCATGCTCGTCTCCGGCGAATGGCTTTGATCAGGTGGGTGTGCCATCAATGTGCCTGGGCGGCCTTGAAAAATCCAGTCGCTTGCCATGCGAGGCATGAGGCGCGAAGTCGGCGGCGAAGCATTGAAGTGGGCGATCAACCATGGCCGGTTTCCTCGGATATACCTGGGCACTTCAAAGTACCTAGTTGACACTAGGTCTACTGTATATACCATTCGCCGGGTCTTACAACCGAGAGCTATCCATGTCATCCGTCAACACCAGCGTGCTGTTCCAGCCACTCACCATCAAGAATCTCCAACTCAAGAATCGGCTAGTCATGGCGCCGATGACCCGCACCTTCTCGCCCAACGGTGTCCCCATCGAGGCGAATGCGGCTTACTACCGGCGCCGTGCAGAAGGCCAGGTCGGGCTGATTCTTTCGGAGGGTACGGTCGTCAATCGCCCTGCCTCCCGCAACGATCCCAACATCCCGTTCTTCCACGGTGAAGCTGCGCTGGCCGGCTGGAAGGGGGTGATCGATGCCGTGCACGCAGCCGGCGGCCACATGGGTCCGCAGCTCTGGCATACCGGTTCGGCGCGCTACACCGAGTGGGAACCCGATTCGCCGGTGGAGAGCCCGTCGGGTCTGGACGCACCGGACAAGCCGCGCGGTGAAGCCATGACCGAGGAAGCGATCGCGGACACCGTGGCAGCGTTCGCTACAGCCGCGGCAGATGCCAAGCGCCTGGGCTTCGATACCGTGGAAATTCATGGTGCACACGGCTATCTCATCGACCAGTTCTTCTGGTCCGGCACCAACAGGCGCACCGATCGGTATGGCGGCGCCACACTCAAGGAGCGTTCGCGGTTCGCCAGCGAGATCGTGGCCGCCACCCGCAAGGCGGTGGGTCCCGACTTTCCGATCATCATGCGCGTCAGCCAATGGAAGCAGCAGGACCTGACCGTGCGTCTCGCACCCACCCCAAAGGAAATGACGGATTGGCTGCTGCCGCTCGTGGAAGCTGGCGTGGACGTGTTGCATTGCTCGCAGCGGCGGTTCTGGGAACCGGAATTTCCGGAACTCGATGGCGAAAACGGCCTGAACTGTGCGGGCTGGGCCAAGAAGCTGACCGGCGCGACCACGATCAGTGTGGGCTCCGTCGGCCTGGATGGTGACGTCCTGAACGCCTTTGCCGGCAAGGGATCGAAAGCGGCGAGCGTGCAGCGATTGGTCGAGCGCATGGAACGAAACGAGTTCGACCTGATTGCCGTCGGCCGTGTATTGCTCAGTGACCCGCACTGGGTTTCGAAGATTCAATCGGGCGATCACACGAACCTGAAGGGCTTTGACGCCGCCGCGCTGGGTGCACTCGTCTGATCGAACTGCAACGCCGTTCACTGGTCGCTAGACATTATGGTCGCCTACCCCCGATAGGCGGCCAGTCTCCAACATCGTAGGTCGGGCGGCACAATCACCTCATGTACCCCGTGGCTTTGGCCGCCATGCTGCGCGCGGGTATGGTGGGGGTCACCGTGAACCCGCTCTCATGGTGACGCCGTTGCCGATGTCTCACATCGTTCCGCTCAAAATGGCTTTGACGGCTCTTGCGAGCGGGGCGCTCACACGAAATAACGGCGATGGCGGAATTCGATCGTCTGACAGTGATTCAGAATTCGAAGACAAGGACCGGCCCATACCTCCATCGAGTCCCCTGGTACTTCGGCACGACCTCACTAGAGAAAACCTTGTTCTTTGTCTTTGCGTCGTTCGCCCGTCGCACGGGAGCTGCGAGGTACACCAAGTAAACTTGGCGTCAATCAGGCACTTAGGATCGCCCAGGTATCACGAAGGAAACCGCCCAATGCCAAAGATCACGCCGGAATGCTTTTCTTCAGAGTGTCCAAGTCGAGCTTTGTTCGACCAGATCGCGGATAAGTGGTCGATGATGATTTTGGCCGTGCTGGATGACGAGCCGCACCGGTTCAACGCCATCAAGCGTCGCCTGGAAGGCGTCACCCAGAAGGCGCTGACCCAGAGCCTTCGCAGGCTCGAACGCAACGGCTTGGTCTCCCGTCGCGTCATTCCGGTTTCGCCCATTGCAGTGGAGTACGGCATCACACCGCTTGGGCGAACCTTGCAGCAGCCGCTGCGTGCACTGCACGATTGGACGATGGTCCAGCTGCCGTTGGTCCAGAAGGCACGCCACGCATTTGACCAGCGAGGGCTTTGACCTGCTCGTGAGTGACGATCTCAGCCGCGGTCAAGTGTTCCCGCGGCACGCCATGGAAAACGGGGGGCGGCACTTCTGTTGAAACCCGTTGGATTTATTGGCGAAGTGGACAGGAGAGGAGCAAACGGCATCCTGTTCGGACAGATTGTTGTGGTGTTGGGCGTCACGACGAGGGCGTGTGGGCGGCCACGCAGTGGACGGCGCATGCACTCGGTTATCAGTCGCAGCTCGGAGCGCCCTGGTCCAAGACGCTGGGCGTGCCTGTCTACAAACCCTGGAAGCTGTTCGATGTGGTACTGGTTTGATGCCTATGCGCCTGACATTTTCCTGCGCGGCGGAACCATCGCGGCACCGAGCGGGATGCTCGCTACCGGCGCGGCCATCGGCATGGCTGTGTGGCGTTCGCGAGTGGCGGCCCGCGTCACGACCTACGGCTCGGCACGCTGGGCCGAGCTTGGAGATATTGCCAGCACTGGATTGATGAAGCCTGCCGGCGTGTTCCTTGGGCGCTCGGGACTCAAGGATGCCTGCTATATCCGGCATGAAGGTCCAGGGCATGTGCTGGCCTTCGCACCCACGCGTTCCGGCAAAGGCGTGGGCTTGGTCGTACCGACGTTGCTCGATTTCGCCCTGGTTCCGTGGCGGCCTGTGATTGAGCCGCGCCTTGGGCAGCAGGTCTCCGCGATGATGCAGGCTCGTCGGTGACTTGGGAGGTGGGCCGGCAGTGCGGACTTTCGGCTTGGTCAGCTGCGTCAGCTCCGAGCTTGGGTGCACATCTGTGAGAGCGTGATCAGCCTTCAAACCATCTAGTGGGCTCCAATTCCACGATGCAGCGTGGCAGTGCCTACGCTGCATAACGGCCGTTTAGTAAACGGCGGCCATGTCGTCATCCGCTTTGCGTCAACAGGGTTTCCTCCATGGGATCGGCGAAGCGCTGAGCGCCTGCGCGAGGTACTGCATCGGCGCGGACATGACCGTGCGGCCACGAAGATTTCAAGTACGCGAGGCTCCAAACGCGGCGCCTCCGACAAAGTCATTGGCGCGTCGCAAAGGACGGCGGACTGTGATCCAGGGCTGAGAGCGCAAGGACCAGCTGCACGGCCTTCATCGATTACCCTATTGACAACACCGATAGATCAATCTACTATTGCGGCTCGGGTCATCGAACAAACAACGGAGACGACATATGTGGAAACTCGCGTTCACTTTGGCGGCAGCTGTGGGGCTATTGGCTCCGGCGTCTGCGGATACCTTCCCTGCCAAGCCAGTACGCCTGATCGTGCCGTTCCAGGCCGGCGGCTCAGATCAGCTCTACCGCGCGTTGGCAGTGGAACTCTCGAACATGTGGAGGCAGCCGGTGATTGTTGAGAACCGGCCCGGAGCAGATTCGCTGATCGGTGCCGAGTTCGTAGCGCGATCCCCAGCTGACGGGTATACGCTGCTCGCAACCGTTGACACCACCACGGTCATCAACCGATTTCTCTACAAGAAACTGCCGTACGACCCCGACAAGAGCTTCGCCCCGATTTCACTGCTGGCGCAGACCGACTTCTTCATCGTCGCGAACCCGAAGTTTCCGGCTTCCAACCTGCGTGAGCTGATCGCCTACGTCAAGGCGAATCCCGGCAAGGTGTCGTTCGGTTCGTTCGCACGCGGCAGCCAGGCCGATCTCATGATCCACGCCATCAACAAGCGTGAGCGAACTGACATCCTCACTGTTCCGTACAAGGGTGTTTCCCTTTCCATTGGCGCGGCAATCGCGGGCGATGTGCAGCTGGCAAGCGGCGGCTACGGCGTCGTCGGGCAGCACTTCAAGGCCGGGAAGCTGAAGCCTTTGGCGATGGCCGGCACGACCAGGAATCCCTTCTTCCCTGAAGTAAGCACGACTGCGGAACAAGGCGCGCCGTATGCGCTGGCCAGTATCTGGTACGGCTTGTATGCACCCGCGGGCACGCCGGAGGCGATCGTGCGCCAGATCAGCCAGGACGTCACGGCCATCCTCCAGGATCGTGATTTCGCGCAGAAGCACATGCTCGCCAATGGGCTGACACCGGTCGCAAGCACGCCACGGGAACTAGCCGACCGTATCGCGTCCGATGTCAAGCTCACGGCCGAACTCGTCGAAGCTGCGGGCATCAAGCCGGAATAAAGAGCTCGGCACGCCCTCACCAGGAGATCTCCATGAGCACCCGTTTCGCAAATTGCGAGTCGATCTCGGACCTGTATGTGCGCAACTGCAGCTGGAAAGGACAGCGACAGTTTTTCGTCGATGACGAGGGCGGCAGCTTGAGCGGCGATCAGGCCCTCGACCAGTCGCTGCGATTCGCCTCAGCCTTGCGCGACGCTTCACTTGCGCCAGGTGATGTCGTCGTCTTTCTCTGCCTGGGCTCGGTGTCGCACATGGCTGCCTGGTTCGGCACGTTCGCTGGCGGCTACGTCGCCGCCAATTTGCACACGCGAAACAATTCAGTCGCGCAAATCGCCGAAGCGCTGCAATGGCTGGGCGCGAAGATGATCGTGCACGACGCCGAATTCACGTCGGCCGTTGCGGCAGCCGTGAATGAGAGCGGTCTTCCGATCCAGACGCTTGCCCTCGACGACGGCACAAACTGGAAGGCTCTCCTTGATGCCGCCACGCCCCTGGATTACGGACGCCAACGCCCCGACCCGGACGCAGTAGCCGCAGTCATTCTTTCATCGGGCAGCACGGGAAAGCCCAAGGGTGTCATGCATAGCCAGGCCACGTTGCTGGCCTGCGCTCTCGCGGGCCAGGCACTCCTTGAAGGAATACATAGGCACGACACGATCCTGATCCCCATGAACCCGTCGTTTGCCGGGTGGGTCATGTTCATTCTGCCGGCCGTGGCCGGTCGAGCGCGGCTCTTGCTTGTCCGGCGGTTCGAAGCCGCAAGTGTTGTCGACCTTGCCGAGCGCGAGCGCGTCACGATCCTGAACATGGTGCCCACGATGTGGCGCATGGTGATCGACGTCGTCACGCCAGAGCGGGACTTTACGTGCGTGCGCCTGACCTGCGTGGGCGGAGAACTCCCGACCGCAGACGACATCTCGCGCATCACAGCGCGCTTCTGCCCTCGCGTCACGGCGATCTACATGGCAGGGGAATCAGGTAACGGCTGCGCGGTCACCGTCACTGCAGAAGACATGGCGGACGGCGCAAAGGTCGGTTCGACCGGTCTACCGACGATAGGTGCCGACATGCGCATCGTGGACCTGGACGGTTCGATCGACGATGTGCTGCCGCCCGGCCGGCGGGGGGAGATCGCAGTCACCGGTTCCACGGTGGCGTTGGGTTACTGGCGCGAGCCAGCCTTGACCGCGAAGAAATTCGTGGATGGCTGGTGGCGCAGTGGCGACATGGGGCATCTCGACGAGGATGGCTATCTGTGGATGAGTGGCCGGGCCGACAACGTCATCAATACCGGCGGCATCAAGGTTCACGCGGAAGAAGTCGAGGCCGCAATCATGTCCCTGGACGGCGTGTCCTCCTGCGTGGTGGTCGGCTGCAAGGATGCGAAGTTCGGCCAGCGGGTGGAGGCGTATATCGTCGCGACCCGTCCGGACGTGACCGCGGATTCGGTCAGGGCTCACCTGAAGGACGTGCGGCAGTTGAGTGCCTACAAGGTGCCGAAGGCTTTCCACTTCCTCACGGCCATGCCCACCGGCCTGACGGGCAAGGTTGATCGACGCGAGCTGCAGCGTCGAAGCGAGTCGCAATGACCGGGCCGTTGAACGACCTCACCGTCGTCGAATTCGCGGGGCTCGGCCCCGGCCCTTATGCGGCCATGTTGCTCGCGGACATGGGTGCAACTGTGATCCGGATCGAACGACCCGATGCGCAGCCCGCGCGAGCGACGGCGATCTCCCAGCGAGGCCGCGCGAAGCGCTATGCGGCAGACCTCAAGAATCCGGAAGATCTCGCGTCCGTCCGCAAGCTCGTCAGCGGCGCCGACGCCCTGATCGAAGGCTTTCGCCCGGGCACGATGGAGCGCCTGGGCCTCGGGCCCGAAGTCCTGATCGCAGACAACCCGCGACTCGTTTATGGGCGGGTCACGGGCTGGGGACAGGCCGGCCCGCTCAAGACGACCGCGGGGCACGACATCAACTTCATCGCGGTCACGGGTGCGCTCGCGGCCATCGGGCCGCGAGAGCGCCCCGTCCTGCCATTGAACCTGATCGGAGATTTTGCCGGTGGATCGATGTTCGTCGTCAGCGGCATGCTGGCAGCGCTGATAGCCGCGCGCCGCACCGGCAGGGGCCAGGTGGTCGATGCCGCAATGTGTGACGGAATCGTTTCGCTGATGACTGCGATCCATGAGCAGATCGCCGATGGCGAATGGACGGACACGCGCGAATCCAACCTGTTTGACGGCGGCTTGCCCGACTACAGCGTCTATGAGTGCGCTGACGGCAAGTTCGTTGCGGTCGGTCCGCTCGAAGAGCCCTTCTACGCCAAGCTATGCGCAGCGGTGGGCCTCGCGTCGCCGCCGAAGCGCGATGCGCCGACGGATCGCAAGATCCTGCGTGACACGTTCTCTGGAATCTTCAAGACGCGCACCCGCGACGAGTGGAGCGCGCTGCTCGAGCAGGGCGACAACTGCGTGTCGCCCGTCTTGAGCTACCTCGAAGCGCCGCGCCATGCGCATCTCGCCGCTCGCGGGTCGCTGATCGAGATCGACGGTGTATCCCAATCGGGTCCCACGCCGCGTTTCTCCTTGAATGCCACCCGCCCATCGGCGGGCGCACGCCATCCAGTGCCCATCACGACGGCCATGGCTGCGGATGTGACCGGCTGATTTTCAGCGGCCGCACCGGCCGCCGTGTGTATTTCTTCAACCCAAGCAGGAGCTGCAAATGAGCAAATCGCGCAACGCAAAATACTGGCACGACTTCGAGGTCGGCGAAGTGATCGAAACCGGGGGCCGCACCATCGAAAGTGGCGACGTGAACCTTTTCGCCGGGCTGTCCGGTGACTTCAACCCCGTCCACGTAAACCAGGTGTATGCAGAAAAGGGCATGTTCGGCGTGCGAATCGGCCACGGCCTCCTGACTCTCGCCGTCACCTCCGGCCAGATGAACCAGACCGGGATGTTTGAAGGAACCACTATCGGCTTCCTCGGCATGGACAACGTGCGCTTCTCCAGCCCTGTCCGATTTGGCGACACGGTGCTCACGACAGCCACGGTCACCAGCACGCGCGAGTCGAACAAGCCGGGCCGTGGCATCGTCGCAATGACGATCACCACCAAGAACCAGCGCGGAGAAACAGTGCTGACATACGACCAAGCACTATTGATGGCAGGCAAGCCCGCCTGAGAGGCCCCGCCCCGATGACCACCGACCGCCCTCTACCCATACCCACGCCCGAAACCGCCCATTTTTGGGAGGGCACGCGCGTCGGTGAACTTCGACTCCAGTCCTGCCGCGACTGCGGCAAGACCTACTTCCCGCCCAGGCCCTTCTGTCCTTCGTGCACGTCCAGGCACGTGGAAGTGGTCCGGGCCAGCGGGCGGGGAACGCTTCACAGCTACGTCATTTCGCAATTGCCTGCCCCCGGTTTCCATCCCCCCTACACCATCGCAGTGGTCAAACTGGACGAAGGACCCAAGATGATGACGAACATCGTGGGAACTCCTTGTGACCCCGCGTTGCTGCCACTGGACCACCCCGTGGAGGTCACCTTCCAGGCCTTCAACGACAAGATTTCCCTGCCGCTTTTCAAACTGGCCGGAGACGCGCGATGAACCGGGCGCGTGCAGCGGTCATCGGCGCCGCCGAAACGACCGAGATGGGAAAGCTGCCGCACATGTCGCAGATACAGCTGCATGCGGACGCTGCGTTGAACGCGCTCGCGGATGCGGGGCTGAAGCCGTCCGACATCGACGGGATTGCGACAGCGGGCGAAACCCCTGAGTCGCTCGCGCTCTACCTGGGTATCACCCCGACCTGGATCGACGCTACGGGCGTCGGCGGATGCTCGTTCATGATGCACGTGCGTCATGCAATGGCGGCGATCGAGTCCGGGCTGTGTCGCCACGTCCTGATCACCCACGGGGAGAGCGGGCGCTCGCACATTGCCGCAGCCGGGTTTCCACACCCGATGCCCGGAAGCCTGCCGCAGCAGTTCGAGACCCCGTTCGGCACGTATGGGCCGCCAACGATGTTCACGCTCCCTGTGCTGCGCTACCTGAAGGACCGCGGCTACGAACAAGAAGACCTGGCCCGTGTCGCCGTCGTCCAGCGCGAATGGGCCGCCCTCAACCCGCGAGCCAGCCAGAAGACGCCGATCAGCGTCGACGACGTGATGGCCTCGAAGATGATCGCGTACCCGTTCCGGATGCTGATGTGCTGCCTGGTCACCGACGGCGGCGGTGCGATCGTGCTGTCTTCCGCCGAGCGTGCGGCGGACCTGCACGACCGACCGGTCTATGTGATCGGCACCGGCGAAAGCGTCGAGGGCAACATGATCAGCCAGATGGAGGACTTCAGCTCCTCCAAGGCCTTTCGCGTGTCGGGACGCAACGCGTTCGCACAGGCCGGTATCACTCATGCGGACGTGGACCACCTGATGATCTACGACGCGTTCGCGCACCTCCCGCTGTACGGACTGGAAGACCTTGGGTTCTGCCAACCCGGCGAGGCGGCGGCGTTCATCCGTGAAGGGCACACGCGCCCCGGCGGCAAGCTGCCGCTGAATACCAACGGCGGCGGTCTCAGCTACATGCATTCGGGCATGTATGGCATGTACGCCCTACAGGAAAGCATCCGACAAATGCGCGGCGTTGCGCCTGCGCAGGTCCTGGGCGCGAAGATTTCAGTGGCTCATGGCGTCGGCGGCATGTTTGCGGCGAGCTCGACGATCATCTTCTCCAGCGAAAACACCTGAACGATGTCTACCTTCGAGATGCGTTTCACCCGGGGTAAATTCCCTGCGGGCGGTGGCTACCCGGGTCACCGGCCCGGGACGAGGACCGACGAGAAGCTCGGCATGATCTGCGAGTACGACGTGCCGGTCACGATGCGCGACGGCGTGAAGCTCTACGTCGACATCTTTCGCCCCGCGACGGAGGGACACTACCCCGTCGTCCTAGCCTGGGCGCCTTACGGCAAGCATGCTGGTGCGGAAGACTACTACGCGATGCTTCCTGGCTGCGGCCAGGCGAAGGCACTTCACTCCGAGTACGGCATGTTCGAAGGGCCGGACCCTGCGCACTGGTGCCCGCACGGTTACGTCATCGTGAAGGTCGACCCGCGCGGCGCGTGGGGATCGGAAGGCGACCTGACGTTCATGAGCCCGCAGGAGGCGCTGGACGGCTACGACGTTGTCGAATGGGCCGGCACGCAGGCCTGGAGCAACGGTAAGGTGGGCATGAACGGCGTGTCCTACCTGGGCTGGACCCAATGGAAGATCGCCTCCATGAACCCCCCGCACCTGGCCGCGATCAATCCATGGGAAGGTGCCAGCGACTTCTATCGCGAGCTGTGCTTCCATGGGGGCATCCGCAGCAATTTCACGGCCATGTTTCCGGGGACGATGTGCCGGCCAACAAGGCGGGCGGAAGACCTGCTCGCGATGTGCAAGGAACATCCGCTGTTCGATGACTACTGGGCCAGCAAGAATGCCGACCTCGAGAAGATCACGGTGCCTGCGTTCGTCGTTGCGAGCTGGTCCGACCACGGACTCCATACGCGCGGGACTTTCGAGGGCTTCAAGAAGATCTCCTCGAAGGAAAAGTGGCTGCGGGTGCACGGCCGCAAGAAGTGGGTGGACTACTACGCGCACGTGGAGATGCAGCGGCAGTTCTACGACCGGTTCCTGAAGTGCATCGACAACGAGGTCAAGTATTGGCCCAAGGTCAACCTGGAGATCAGGGAGCGATCGCACGTCGGCAACTTTCGTTCGGAGAACGAGTGGCCCCTGGCGCGCACGGTCTATACGCCGCTGTTCCTCGGCGCGCCGCGGGGCGAACTCAGCACGGAGCCATTCGACGACGCCGGAAAAGCGACCTACCGCGTCGACAACCCGAAGGACAAGAGCCAGAACGCCACGTTCGAAATGACGTTCCCCCGGAAGACGGAGCTGACCGGCCACGCAAAGCTCAAGCTGTGGGTCGAAGCCGAAGGCAGCGACGACATGGACCTGTATGTGGTGCTCGACAAGATCGACCGCAGCGGCAACAGGGTTCCGCTGCCCTCGCAGAGCGCGTATGACCTTGGCCCGGTCGCCTATGGCTGGTTGCGCGTGTCCCATCGTGAACTCGACGAACAGCGCTCGACGCCCTTTCAGCCCGTGTTGCTGCACCGCCGTGAGATCAAGCTCGCAGCCGGCAAGATCGTGCCCGTGGAAATCGAGCTGTGGGCCGCGAGCATGCTGTTCGAAGCCGGCGAGGGATTGCGCGTCACGGTGATCGGCAGCGACCTGCACGCGCAGGAAGCGTGGGAGCATGACGCGGTGCGCACCGTCAATCGCGGCATGCACGTGATCCACACGGGCGGCCCGTACGACTCGCACTTGCTCGTGCCGGTGATCCCGGCCCGGTAGCAGTTTCAGGGCCTGGGTTTCGCTTCCAGGCCCTTGAACAACACTTCGAGCAGCGTGTCGCTGAGCGAGGAAACGGCTTCCGGCGTCGTGGGCATTTCGCCATACACCTCCTTGAGCAACCGGCTCAGCGTGAACGTGAGCACGCAGGCGCCGACGATGATGTTGGTGACGTCTCGCACCGGGAGCTTGCGCACCACCCCCGCGGCGATCGCCGATCCGATGGCGGCGTTGAAAGTCGCGTAGCCTCGGACCATGAAGCGCTTCGCGAGCCACTTCAGGCGTGGCGAGTCGTTCATGCCCTCGTGAATGAGGATGCGCGTGAGGTCGGGGTCCGCCGCATTGGCGGAAATGAAACGGCGCAGCATCACCTTCAGGCGCGAAAGATCATCCACGTCGCGCAGGTCTTCCATGTTCAGGGAAAACATGTTCCCGCGCGCGTGCATGAGGTGCTCCACGGCAGCCTTCCAGAGCTTCTCCTTCGTCCCGAAATGGTAGTGCACCATCGACTGGGTGAGCCCGGCGGCGGTTGCCACTGCGCCCGTACTGACCGCATCGAAGCCGTGCTGCGCGAACAGTGCCACCGCAGCTTCGAGCAGGCGCTCGGCAGGCATCTCGGGCATAGGCGTTACCGCCGGTGCGGCCCGGCGCAGTGCGGACTTCGGCTTGGCGAGGACAGGAGCGTCAGGGGTCCGTTTCATTGGCAGGTATTGTAGATTGGCGGATCGAAGTTCCAGATCGACCTATTTTGATGTACAAGCTTCCGGCCGGACGGAACGTCCCTAGAAAGTTGACGACAGCTGGCCGCCGTCGATCACGATACTCTGGCCGATGATGAAGCTGGCGTACTGGCTGCACAGCAGTGCGCACAATGCGCCGACGTCCTTTGCATCACCCAGCCTAGAAGCCGGGATGCCCACTTGCGCGATCCACTTGTCCATCTCCTCCTGGGACGTGGTGCCGTTTTGCTTCGACAGCGACTCGAAGCGCTGCTGCATCGCCGCTGTGTCGAACATGCCGGGAAGGATGCTGTTGATGGCGACGTTGCTCTTCGCCAGCCCGCTGGAGATCGCAGCCGCGTAGTTGCACAAGGCGGCGCGTGGCGGCCCTGAAAGAAGGCGGCTCTCGTGCGGCCGTTTTGCCGCAATCGTGCCGATATTGACGACGCGGCCGAAGCCGCGCTTCGCCATACCCCCGACAGTCGCCCGCATGAGTTCGACCGGGCCCAGCAACGTGGTCGAAAGCGCGTCCATCCATTCTTCGGGCTCTGGCTCCACATAGCTCTGCAGGAACCGCGGCGGCGAACAGGTGATGACGAGGATATCAGGCTCAGGGCATGCCGCGAGCAGGCGGGCGCGACCCTCGCTGGTGCCATGGTCGGCTACAACGGGAACGACGCGGACGCCCGTCGCCTGCGCAATTTCCTGGGCGGTCGCTTGCAAGCGAGCCTCGCCCCTCGCCGATATGCAGACCTCCACGCCTTCCCTCGCAAGCGCCAGGGCGCTCTCTTTTCCCATTCCCGCGCTGCCTCCTGCGACGATGGCCTTCTTTCCTTTGATCCCGAGTTCCATCTTCTATGCTTTCGATGCTTTGTGTTCCTGGAATACCGCGTCACTACTCAGGCTTGATGCCAGCTTCCTTGAAACCCTGCTCGCTACGCGCTACGTCCTCGGCGATTCGCCTGGCGAGATCTTCCGCGTTGCCGCTCAACGGCCTGATCCCGCGGGACGCGATTTTCGTTTCGACAAAATCCTTGTTGGCAAGGACCGCCTGGATGTCGGCACTGATCTTGTTCACCACCGCACTGGGTGTCCCTGCAGGCGCAAAAACGCCGTACCACAGCCTCGAGATGAGATAGGGGAAACCTTGCTCCGTGGCCGTCTTGACATTGGGGAACTGCGGATGGCGTGAAGAGCCCGTCATGGCGAGCACCTTGAGCTTCTTCACCTGGATGAGCGGTTCGGCGACGTTGGTGCCTCCCATCCCCAACTGGATTTCCCCGCCCGCCATCCCGGCCAACACGGGCCCGATACCCTTGTACGGAACGGCCAGCAAGTCGATGCCTTCGCGCTTGTTCAACATCAGAAAAGCAAGGTCGGCCTGGCTGCCCTTCGAAAACGAACCGAAACTGACCTGCTTCGGGTGCGCGCGAGCGTATGCCACCAGTTCCCGGAGGTCGTTCGCCGGCAAGCTCTCGCTCGCAAGGAGGAACATCTCTGTCTGTGCCACGAGCGACACCGGCACAAAACTCTTGTCAGGGTCGTACGGCAGCTTCGCAAAGAGAAATCGATTGGCGACGAACGTAAAGTCGCCCGTTGCCAGAATCGTGTACCCGTCCGGCGCGGCCTTGGCCACTGCCTCGGCGCCTATCCGCGAATCCGCACCTGCACGGTTCTCCACGATGACTGGCTGCCCCCATTTGTTCGATAGCTCGACGGCCAGCGCCCGATACAGGATGTCCATGCCGCCGGACGGATACGGCACGATGATCTTCACCGGCTTCTGGGGAAACGGGTGCGTCTGTGCATGCGCGCCAACGCATGAAAACACCAACCCGATCAAGACAAGCATCCACTTCATATCGTCTCCTTGGTTCTAATAGGTCAACTGGTCTTTGACTGGTGTCAATAGACTCTTGTTGATGCAGCTCTCAGGCAGCCTTCCATCCAACAGCGACAGGATGTTGGCGACCGCCGTCCGCGGGATCTGCTCGATCATTTGCACCGTATGGCCGACCGAGTGCGGGGTCAGGATGACATTGGGAAGCTGCCGGAACGGGTGGCTGGCGGGGAGCGGTTCGATTTCGAAGACGTCGAGGGCGGCGGCGCCCACCTGCCCGGACTGCAAGGCCTCCACCAACGCGTCCTCGTCCACCAGGCCGCCCCGGGCCGTATTGACAAGGAGCGCCCCGCGCTTCATCAGTTGCACACGGCTTCTGTCCAGCCAATGCCTGCTGCCCTCGTCCAGCCGGGTCATCAGCAGCACCACGTCGCTGGCGGCCAGAAGATGTTCGCTCGAAACGAAAGAGATGCCTTCCTCGTTTTCCTGCGCCTGGCGGGTATGCACCAGAATCGTCGCCTGCCAGCCCTTGAGGCGGTGAACGATTTCCCGCGCAATGCCGCCATAGCCCACGATGCCAACGGTGCGGCCCTTCAGCATGTTGCGATGCTGGACCCGTTCGCCGCCCACCCGAAGCTCGGTTTCCGTTTCGCGCAAACGGTACAGCAACGCCAGCACGAGCATGATGGTGGCTTCGGCCATGCTTTCCCTGCTCTCGCGAATCTTGCCGTTGACCACGGGAATGGACCTGCGTGTGGCCTCCTCTACATCGATCCATTCGTAGCCGAGCAGCGGCGACACGATGCCTCGCAGCGCCGGCATTGCGTCCATTTCCTTCGCCCCGCAGGGGGTCATCAGGCAGACGAGCACGGTTGCTTGCGCCAGCTGCGGGAAGTCCAGCAGTTGCTGGCCTTCGGTCGCAATCACCGACGCTGGACGACCGGCCTCCTCGAGCAAGGATGCGATCTTTTTCATGAGCGGCCCGGTCCGTGCCGGCCCAACGATGAAGAGCATGGGCTTGCCGGGTGCTAATTTCGAAATGATGGATCGATTCGGTCCAGCATTCTCAGCAGGGGCGGCCAGTCGCGTTGATCGGCCTTGTCACGGTTCTGGTAGAACAGGTTCGAGGTCTTCTCGATCGCATCCAGCGATGGCATCAACGGCTTGACACCGCCGCCCAGCGCCGCGACCTGTGCCTGGCAGGCACGTTCGAGGTAGTACATCGTGCCAAAGGCCTCTGCCACCGTGCGGCCGCAGGCCAGCAGGCCGTGGTTCTCCAGAATCATCGCGTTATGCCCACCGAGGTCTCTCGCCAGTCTTTCCCGCTCTGCCAGGTCGATGGCGATGCCTTCATACGCGTGCCGCGCAATGCGATGGTGGAATCGCATCGCATGCTGGGTGATCGGCAGCAAGCCATCCGGGTGCGTCGACACGGCCATGCCGGCCGCGGTATGGGTGTGCATCACACATTTGATGTCCGGACGCGCGGCGTGCACCGCGCTGTGGATCACGAAGCCGGCGGCATTGATGCCCACGCCTGTCGGGTCGTCCAGGATTTCCCCGGAGGCGCTGACTTTGACCAGGTTGGAGGCGCAGACTTCTTCGAACAAGAGCCCGAAAGCGTTCAGCAGAAACTCCTCCCCGCCGTCAAGCCGCGCGGAGATGTGCGTATAGGTCATGTCGGTCATGCGGAAATGCGCAGCCAATCGGTAGCACGCCGCCAGGTCCGTGCGTATGGCTTGTTCACTTGGCGCGTGGGACGGCGTCGAGTCGGCGTCGGAGGCAACTTCATTCAGCATGTCTGGAATCCTTGTCGCTGATCGATGCTCAGAAACCGAACAGGCGGCGCGCGTTACCGGAAGCAATCGCCCGCTTGTCATTCGGGCTGATGGCACACTCATCGAACCATTGGGTGATCTCGCTCATTGATTCGTAGGGATAGTCCACCGCAAAGAGGACGCGATCCACCCCGATTTCGCTGATCGTGTGCAGCAGGCCTTGCGTGCGAAAGGTTCCGGAGGTGGTGACGTAGAAGTTGTCACACAGGTACTCCATTGGAGTTCGCAGGTGCGTGCCGTGCGACCCCGGCATCTGGTGACGGAGCCGGTGTTCCGCCCGCGGCAGCGATAAAGCCAGGCCTTCGCCGAGGTGCCCGAGCATCACGTTGACCTTGGGGAAGCGATCGAAGAGTCCGCTCAGCATCAGGCGAAGCGCGTGCGTGGCAGTTTCGTGGCCAAAACCCCAGGCCGATCCGACCAGCCCGGGATATCCCGCGTAGGCTTTTCGCTGACTCACGAGCGGCATGCGGGGGTGGAGATAGACGGGGACGTCCAGCTCGCTGATGGCCTGCCAGAACGGAAGCACCTGCGGCTCATCGAGATAGGTCCCGCTGTCGTCGCCAGTATTGGTAAAGCCGTTCACCAGCACGCCGATGCAGCCCAACTCCGTGCAGGCGCGCCTGGCTTCGTGGGCAGCCTGCTCGGGGTCCTGCAGCGGGACGCAAGCGAATGTCTTGAGGCGCTTGGGATCGCGCATTGCCAGGGTCTCTGCCGCGTAATCGTTCATGCGGCGCGCGAAATCGACGGCCGCCCGTTTGTCCTGGATGCCCTGGACGCCCGGCTGCGTCAATGAGAGAACGGAAATGTCGATCCCCGCAACATCCATCTCCTCTAGCCGGCGATCAACTTCCTGCAGACGTTGGTTCAGGTGAGCCAGGTAGTTGGGATCGATGAATCCAAAGGTCGAGGGGGTATCGACTTCCGGGGATTCCCAGTGCTCTTCAATCGCGATCTTTCCTCGCATGTCGGTCCTTCGTTCGGGTTCGAATCCGGCGGGGCACACGACCTCCGCCAGGCATTTGACGTACTTCGCAATGCGCTGCGTCGAAGCGACTGTCCATTCACTGCCAGTCAAGCCATTGTAAATAGTTTAATCTATGTTGTCAATAGATCTATTTAGACAACATTGCTGCCGACTTAGGAACCCGAGTGCGCCACCCGAACGGAAAGCCGGGGACTGAGCGGCACCCCGTTGCGCCGACTCTATGCGGCGACCGCTTCGAGCATCCCGCTCAGCGTAAGCGGCCAGCCGCCCCACCTTGAGCAGAGCCGGTAGCTAAACGATGCTGTCCAGTTAACTTCTAACTGGACGGTTATGGACGTGAACCCGAAGTCGCGGCGCAGACACAGCGCTGAGTTCAAGGTACAAGTTGTGGCCGCGTGCGCGGAGCCTGGCGCCACCGTTGCAGCGGTCGCGCGAGCCTTCGGCCTGAATGCCAACCACGTTCACGACTGGTGGCGTGGTCGCAGCGGCGCGGGCGTTTCCAAGACCAACGGGACCTCGCCGCAAGAATCACCGCCGGCGTTTATTGCGCTGTCGCTGCCTTCATCGCCGCCGTCCCCCTCACCGGCGTCGGCGGTCGCTCCCGAGGGGATCCGTCTCGAGTTCAAGCGTAGGGCTATCGGCGTAAGCGTGACGTGGCCCATCTCGGCCGCTGCCGACTGCGCGGTGTGGCTTCGCGAGGTGCTGCGTTGATCTCGTTAGAAGGGCAGCAGGACGACAAGTCGTGGCAGGCGACTCGCCTGCAGTTCGAAGACGCTGTCAAGCGACTCACGACGGTGAAGCCGGAAAGCCGCCACGTCGTCGATTTCAAGTTCCCTGACGGCGGGTCGGAGCGATTCGGCATGGCCTCCGAAGACGAGGCTTCGCGCCTCACCAAAACCCTGACGACCCTTTCCAAAAGGACCAAGCGCTAGTCCCTGGCGCCTGACCACAGTACGACTGTCTCTGCGGCGTTAAGCGAGCACGTCCAGCGCTTCGCTCCTGTGTACCCGCCAAAACTGTTCTTTGCGTTCACATAGACCGTGTAGTCGCGCAGGATGATCCCGTCTGGTGTTCGCCGCAATCCCATTCGAATCGGTGCGTCGAACCTCGCGCTCTCCGGGTCTTTCAACTCGCCCGTAATAGCCGCCTCGCACATCGTGCGCGCGGCAGCGAGAGTCTCAGACGATGCTGGCTCGTCAGCAGGCATCGGAGGCACCTTGCGCGGCTGAGGAACGCCCTGAATAGCAACCTCCTTCGCATCTTGGCCGCACGGCTGCTGCGAAAAAGTATTGCCGCATCGGTACATCGTTTGTGCAGACGCGAAAGCGGAGGCACACAGCAGCGCGCCCCCCATGACTAACCTCAAATGACGCATCGTCTTCCCCCTCAATTCGTCGTTTCGCGAACAGGATAAGGCCCTATTTCCAGAGTGCGACACGCCGTATCCTATTTGTATCTTAGCGTTACTGCGCCCTAGACTGCCCTCACCAGCAACCAACTTGGAGCGCATAAATGGTGATTAGGAATACAGAACTTGGTGGTCTAGTTAACGAACTCGCAAGCCAACATGGTGCCGATGTTTATCACTTGGCAATGATGCGGCAAGTGTGCATTGGAGCGGTACGGAACTTGAGCGCAAAGACGGGCATTGACTTCTCCAACGTGATTTACATGCTGCATTCCTGCGTAGCTTCGCACATGCTGCTCACCGGCACCGATGCCGCGGCGGTTGATCGCGTTTCAGCGGACGCGGACCATGCGTTCGCGGTCGCTAGCATCATGAGCGAGCTTTCGCAATGATTGAGGAAGCGTTTGACGCCTTTGCGCGTTCCGTCGCGGCACACGTGGCATGCGAGATAGCCCCCTGCCCTGTCTACCTGGCGCCGGATCGATTCGTGACGATCAAACTGCATGCGGCAGTCAGTGGCTACAGCGAAGCGGCCATCCGGTCGAAAATCAAAGAGGGGGTGTGGATCGAAGGCCGTGAGTATGTTCGCGCGCCTGACGGTCATGTGTTTATAGACCGCGACGGCGTGCAGCGCTGGCTTGTCATGGGATCGTGATGAGCCCGACCGTCGACGTGCGCGGCGCGGCCGATTTGATGAAGGTGCACCCGAAAACTGTGCTCGACCTGATTGGCGCCGGAGCGCTGCCCGCTGGGCGCGTCGGCCGAGCGTACGTACTACTGACCCGCGATGTGATGCGCTTCATTGAACAACAAGTCGCCAGGCAAACTGCGGAGCGCATGGGAGGCCTCAAGCGGCGTAAGCGCAGCCTCTGAGACTGGCGAATGTAGCACGGTTCGAAGCGGCCCCAGAGTTATACACTTATCCACAGCCCTCTACTTCTGCCCCTTCTACTCTGCTCAGAATTGCGGATATACTCCGCCAGTCATGAGCGCGACCCTTTACTACAACGGCATTCGCATCAACGTGCCAACCAACGAACTGGCTGAAGCTCTTCGCCAGATCTCGTCGCTCTCAGGCGCCGTTCTCCAGCGTCCGACGCTCTCTGGCACCGTGGTTCTGCATCCTGCACCTCCCCCTTCGGGAGCCCTAGACACGGAAGGCCAACAGAGTATCGATTCACTGGATACATCCACAGAAAAACGAGTTGACACAGACATTGCGCTCGCATTTCTGAAGACGATTGCGGAGTACCGGCTGTCTGGTGGGGCTCCCATCAATGCGGTCATGGCGGTGCTCGGCGCTGCTCATGCAAAGGGCGTGGGCAGCAAGACAGTAATCGTCAACAAGGTACTGGACAGATTGGGCTTCGCGATCCCAGACGTGTACACGAACGACCGCGACTCCCTCGGTATGCGCAACTGGCGCCCCGGCCCGCGATTTGATGAGGCTGTGCGTATGCTTTCTCCGTCTCGCGACGAGGAGGAAGATGACCTATGAAAGGAGGAGGGCTATGTGCAGTCGCAGCACAAACGCAAAAAGCCCCTAGCTTTATGGACTAGAGGCTCTCCACGGGGTCAGGCGGCGCGAACCGCTATCACCATGTCTTTGGACGGACGACCCACAGTGTATTCACTGTGAGGGTGATGGACAAGTGCCGACTGACTTCTCCACACCACTATAGGGATACCCATGCCGCAATGCATGTACCCGCGTGGCGTGCACGTTCGCAGTTACGTTCGCTTCCGGTTTGGCCGGCTTGAGAACGTGTGCGAGCATTGCCGCTCGTACCCAGGGCAAATGAGCTTGTTCTAGCTGCTAGTGCTCCCCATTTTGCTCCCCATCGGCGCTAAAGAAAAAAGCCGGTTAGCGTTCGCTAACCGGCTTTTTTCTTACTGTCGTTGGTCGTGTGAAACCGATCTAAAGATGGGCTGTACACCGCATGAACGCTGACTTTCGCCAATTCGGAAAAACGTTTGTACCCCCTTCTGTACCCCCTCTCGGCCATCCGTCCTCCTGTGTTGTGTTCAGGCATTATTGTTGGGGCCGGCTCGACATGATCCGTGGCGGATCCAGGGGGAAGACGATCAGAGGACATGACCTCGCAACAACGGGCACGCAGGCCAGACTGGGCTCAAAATCAGTAGCCGTCGCCGGGCCCTTGTGGCACCAACGCGAACAAGACGCCGACTTTTTGGATGTGGATCTGGGTCGCCACGCCAGACAAAAGATGACTCCGGCCTGTCGCCGGTGTGGCGAAGTTCTCGGACGAGGATGACCCCATCAAATTGCTTGCCCTTCGCCTTGTGAATGTTCATGACCTGCAATCCAAGGTGCGCCTCGATTCCGTCCAGGATTTGCTCCTGGGCCAAGGCGTTATCAAGAGCGAATCTGGCGCGCGTGTAGGCGCCATCACGGAGCCACTCGGCGGCGAGCCCCGCCGAGATGCGATGACCGCGTTGAAACGCCACAAGAAAATCCAGTTGGGAGGCAGCACGTACCAACTCTGCCTGTCCGGTCTGGCGCAGGACATGCTTTACGAACAACCAATCGGCGGCCGGATCACCGGATAGCCCCTGCTCCCGAACATGCGTGACGACGAACCGCAGCGCTTTGGCGATATTGATCGTGAGCACCTTCCCTGCTCTGATCTTGATCGACTGCTCCAGTAGCTTGTCTACCGCCACCTTGCCGGTGCCCGTGGCGCGCCTTGCTGCAGCGAGCAGTTCCATGCTCGTGGCGACGTCCATTTCGGTGCCGTCCGCTTGCTTGGGCTCCAGCAGGAACGCTGCAAAGCGAGCAGTCAGCAGCGCTTCCGCTTCATCAAACAGAAGCTTGTGCCGCACGACCTTGCCAACGTTTGCGCCCAACGCGTTCAACGCGTTGGATATCTTTAGAGCACCGCCCTTTCCCATTGTGAGTATGGCAACAGACTTCGCGGATCCCTTGCCATCAGCTCGCATGTCGCGGTGCAATTCCGACAACGCACGCCGTAGTAGGTGGTTCCAGTTTGGCGCGTTCTTTCCTACTCCGTAGGAAATAGTTGCCACACCCTTGTACGGACCACCTCTCGGCTTCGTGGTCAGGACATCGTTGGCAAAGGCAAGAATCTCGGTGTCCGGGCTCCGATGATTGTCATTTCCCAGATCCACATCGAGCGGATCAAGGGTCGCCCGGATGACCTTGATCCGCTCGGGACCCACGCCGGGAAGGAAGTCGAATATCTGCTGCTCAAGATCGGCCAGACAAATGATCTGAGCACGCGGTGCGAGAAGTTCCACGCAACGCCAAGCGCTGTCACCCGTGTCTTGGGCCTCGTCAACGATGATCAAGGGGTGACTCAAGGCGATGTTGAGCTTCACATGCGAACTCTGCGCAAGCAGTTCTGCGGCATGGGAGGCAAAGAGATCGAAGGCCGTGCGCCCCTCCTCCATGAATAGCCGATAGCGCTCGGTGTGCCACTCCTCCCAACCTTTGTCTTCTTCGCCGATGCCGCCGGACAGAGCCTTCTCGTCCTGCGGGAGCAGAATGGATAACTTGCGCGGCGCGCCGATCAAATAGGCGTGCGACTTCAGAATCTCCCAGAAGAACGAATGAAAAGTCTGAACCGACAGCAGCGCAATTTCCTCCCTCGGAACCACAAGCTTCGCGGCGTCCAGGACACGAGTAACCGCCGCACGCGAGAAGCTCAGAAACAGGACGGTCTGACCTGGCACAACACCCGCCCGTATGCGTGCAACCGCCTTTTTCAACGCAAGCGTTGTCTTCCCGCTACCAGGACCGCCGATGACAAGTGCGTGGCCCTCGCAGGCCATAACGCTCTCACGCGGATCGGACATGGCTTGACCTGTCAAGCCTCAGCCCCCTGCTCCTCAACAGCATCGGGGACTTGTGGCATGGCGCCATAGACGGCGTATAAAAAATTCATGACAGACGCCGGCAGTTCAGCAAACTCACACTCCTCAAACAAGCGAGCCGCCCACCCCGCCCCCTTGCTACTCTTCAACGTGTTCCGGGCCAGAACACGAACACCGGCGTCATCAGGGCGTGCCGCCGGCAGGCCGACGCTCGCTGCCTCGCCGCTATCTCGTAACGACGACAGAAAATCCCAGAGACGCTCTGCCGGCATCTCCGCAGCTATGAGATCCTCGAAGCCCTTGTGCACGTGCTCCGTATTGATGTCGAAGTTTGCGGCCAGGCTGTCCTTCTGTGCTTGCTGACGATTCGCGACGAGGTCATAAAACGCGAAGGTCTTGAGCCCCATCGTCTTAAAGAACTTACCGAATTTCGGAACGTTGGACTCGCCATAGGCATAGAAGAACGTCGCACCGAGGATATCCAGCGGCTGGAATCCAAGCATGCCCAGTGACTCCTCAATACGCCTCGCCGCCACCGGCAGTGCGTGGAATTCTGTCAATCCCTCCAGGACGATGGCCGCCTTTCCAAGCATGCATTCGCAGAGTCCCCATCTTGCATACTGCTTGAACTCCTTGTCGGTCAACCCTGCTGCTTCGGACACTTTTCGCGCACTCACGACACCAGCATCGCGCGAAAGCAGAAGCGTATGAGATGGCTCGAACCGCTCGATCACGAAGGGCGAATGAGATGTCACAAAAGCTTGGGTCGTCTTGGTAAGCAGGTAGTGCGCGATCCGGCGCTGGGTATGCGGGGGCACCGCAATCTCTGGCTCCTCCATCGCGAAGATGACTGTGTCGGGCTTCAGTTCAGCGATGAATGAGAGTAAGGCCAGAACCAACGTGTTGAGCGTCCCCGTTCCTGCATGGGCGAATGGGACATGGCTCTGATCCGGCGACAGCGCCAGAAAGAACGCCATCGTTTTACGCAGATGGTCGCGTGTCAGTTCCGAAACATGTAGCTTGGTGGCGTGACCTGGCGCCTCCATCGCTATATACCGCGACAGTCGCTGCTCGACATTTCTGAGAACGGGAGTGATCTCGGCGGCATCGGCTTCAAGATCAAGGTCTCGCAAACGCTGGATGGTGTTCTCCCAGAGCGTCGTTCGAATTCCCTTTGTTCGGAGAATGATGTCGAGGAGGCTCCCACGCTCCAAGCTCAAGGCACGCGAACCCGTTCGAAGGGCACGCAAATACAAGAAGCCAAAGAGCCTCTTGATGGGCCTCGGAACCGGCTTGAGTTTTCCATCCTCTTCATCAGGGCTCCTAGAAAAGTACGTCTTCGCAACGAACTCATCCTCCTCTGGATCGTACTCGCCAATCGTTTCAAGCCGCAGGCATCGAACAGAGGTGGGTGGGTTGGCGAGAGCAGCCTCCCCGTCCCCGAGCAGTCGCTTCTCTGCTACGTGCCAGAACTCCAGATGCCCACCACATTTGATCAGCACCTCCTCGCTCGGCTCAACGAGGACCACCTCAATACGAATCTTGGTCAGCACTGGCGGCTCGCCTTCCGCCAACGCTGCGCTCATGTAGCGAGCGTTGTAGAAATCAAACTCGTCGATCGGAGGAAACCGATTGAGTCGATCAGTCCCGAGAACGAGGTCCAGAGCTTCGCAGATCGTGCTCTTTCCCACATTGTTCGATGCAACGAACAACGTATGCCCGTCGAACAGCAGTTGCGCTGACTTGATCCCACGGAAATTCTCTATTGCCAGTCGGACGACCTTCATGCAGTTTTCTCCGGCCGAAATTCATGTTGTCGATGAAAGGCGAGATAGCTAGCGTGCTCTCGCTTCAGTCCATTCAGGCGCCAATCGCCTGACAGCCCCAACTGCAGTCGTGCTGCCCCCGAGAGTGATGCTGAGGTCAGCAGTGCTCCATCGTCTTCGAAGGAAATCCAGCCCCCGTCGAACAGGGCATCCAGGTGCGGAGCTAGGAGCAGGCCATTGAAGACATCCAGCCGCTCGTCATCAGTCACGCACTTGGCCCAAGGCTTGATGTGGGAAGCACGCAGCAGGCTGGTCTCCACCAAGCCTGTAACGCAGCATCGCCCCTGCCAATAGTCGAGCAGAGCATCCCTGAACAGGCCCTGCCCCACCCGTTGAACAACCAAGCGCTCAGCCTCGGTCGACTGCGGGAGCTTGGCCTTTTCTTGTCGAAACTTGTCAGCAACCCTGTTCGGCATTGTTCTGGCGAGAGCCGATGCGCGTTGCAGGACGGCGTAAAGCTCGCCATACGCGTGAACCTCGACCGCATCACCAACCACACGGTCCAACAAAGCACCGGATGATGTCGACACCCTGAAGCTAGCAGCCGCACTGGTCGAAGCCGAAATACAAATGGTCTCTGGAAATGCCGCCGACCGCAGCTCAAGCACGCCATCATCGGTCAGGCGAGGGGTCATTTCGAAGCCGCAGTCTGCCCCGGCCTTCTCCAGCCGCAGGCGGTCGAGAGGGGTCATGCAGCGCCTCCATTTAAACTTTGGCTGCTTGCACGCACGGCGCCTGCGGCAGGCAGTCGACGGGTCGCCAGGAACTCCGCGCAGGACATGCTCCACCGAGCGCACTTCTGCGCCAAGGCTGCGGTGCCAACTCGCTTTCGCCAGCAGTGTGTTGGCCGTTCAGCCGAAGGGCGCATCACGACGGTCTTCCCCTGTAGCCGGCGGGCGCTGCCTTGAGTTCCTTCGGAGCCTTTGCTGGGTTGGTCGATTTGAAGGGCGCGGGGTCAACTTCGAACACGCTCACGGCAATTTGGTTGTTCCCATGAACGTGTGCAATGAGGCGCTCATGCTTCGGAAGCGGCGCCTGAGCAGTGGAACCACCGAACTCGCCGGAGTTGGCCAACACCACTGGCTGATACATGTGAAAGTGGAGCGCCGCCACCATGTTGTCAAAGGTCTGGACGTCCTGATTGAGTGCTGCGACCAAGAACACGTCGGACCGATCCCGAAGGTCGGCAACCAGGTCAAGGTCTGTTGCGTCGTAGCAAATGGCAGCGGCAATCCGTGTTCGCGTCTTCGAGCCGACCGGTAGCTCGACCAGCGTCAGGTGTGGCCGATATCCCTTCACTCCCATCGCTCGTTCCAGCTTCATCGGATGAAGCTTTCCTTGCCAGACGTACTGGATGCTGCGTCCGTGACCGGGAGACTCCGTGCGGATCAACCACAGCCCCTGGTTGATCGGTGCGCCCAACTTGGCCGACGCCTGGAACGTCAGCCCAGTGAAGATGTTCGCGCCAAGCTTGTCGGACAGTCGGCGAAGCAAAAAAACATGCTCGGGGTGTACGGCCAATTCTGGGAACAAGATGACATCCACGACCGGTCCATCTCCTTCTTCGCCCGCCGACGTTGAGCTCTGTGCCGAGGCCCAGGTTCGAAGCTTCTGAAAAGTCAGCCTGCACACCTCCGCCAAATGCCTCCGGTGTTCAGCGAGGACACCGGGGGTCCAGTGCGTCGGATCCTTGACATCAAACTCGTCCCTGCGTGGACGCATCGGCTGAACGATGGCGACACGCAGGGGCCTGTCTTGTAGCGGCGCGTGGTCGTCGGTCGGCACAACATACATGGGTGTCTTGCTTCGCGTTCCGAACAGGGCCCGCTGCACGGCAATCCGCTCCTCAAACACCGCAAGCAACTCATCGGCTGTTCGGGCCGTCCCCGCCGCGGCTGCGTGGTGCGCACGAAACTCGACCCCAGGCCAGCGCAGCAATGTGGAAAGCAACCCCGACAGCCACGGAGACACAGGCCCCGGTTCATCCAGCAGTCCGCGCCCAGAGTTCATTAGCCCGAATCTGCGCTTGAACCAACTGCTCCGAAGACCGGTGTAGTGACCTACCTCCTCGGTCACGAGATAGCGCCGGCTCGTGAAGTCAAACTCGCCGGTCAGCGCCGCTCGCAGAATTCGCCCCAATCCGTATAGCCACGCACTATCGTCGTCAACCCAAGGCGGATTGGCGTACAGAGGGCTTGCTGATTCGGTGCGTACCAAGGGCTGTACAGACAAGAAATCCTTCCCGTCGGGCAGCGCATGAATCCGTGTCCAGTCGTCGCACGCGAGCGTGATGTCCATCGCGCTCAAGCCTGAGTTCAAGTGCACCTCGATGCCCTCCACGCCGAGCAGCGCCTTGGCAAGCATCAGGACTCCGTTCTCCTGCGCGAACACATTATCGGCTTCCATCATGACGTGGTGGAGTGGCCGGACACTCCGGCGCACCCCACTGGTGCGGCGCGAAGACGTTCGCTTGTTGGTCTCAATCAGTGCGGGGGGGACAAACTTACGCCAGCGCGGAGCCCTGTTGCCCCGCCCATTCAAGGCCGCCAACATGAGGTCTGGCCGGTGCAGCGACACGGTCGTCACTACCTCCGCCTGCAGGGCGTCTTCCTTGGTCAGTCGCAGCCCCTCAGCCAACCAGACGCCGAATCGCCTCGGATTGGGGTGCAACTGCTGGGCAACAAGCGCCAACGGAAGCACCTCCTTCAACGCCCCGGAATGCGCGGGCTCGAACATGATTGCGCGGTTGAGCGCCTTGTAGGGCTGCACCAATGCGAAACTGCTCTCGTCCGTCACCGCCAGCGAGACATCGCCAATGGAGGACAGGTACAGATGCGCCTGTTGCAGCAGGTACCATGGTGAATCCGCACGCTCAAGAACCACTCGACGAGCCAGTGTGCCCAACTCCTCTCGATAGCCGGAAATATCGACGGACTCAGGGTAGTCCTCCTCTGCACGAAAGCCAGTTTCAACGGCACCTGCGCGCAGAAGGTCTGCGAGAACGTACTCGGCGACCCGAACCTGCCTCAGCTGAGCTGCACTGAGGCCGACCTGAGGGCAGAACAACTTGACGCTGAGTGCTTCGGCAACCGGCGACAACAACCTGGGATGCGGAAACAGATCCAATCCGCAGCGCAGCAAGAGGGCCAGTGATGGGTTTTCGGCCCAGCATTTGATGAGCTTGCGCGCCGTGGACTCGAACTCATGGGCCAGGGCCATGCCATTGGTCACACGGTCGCTGAGCACGTTGCCAGTGGACGTGTGTGCCGTGGCATCCGTCATCGCGAGACGATGTCGCATCAGCTGTGCCAAACGCGTTGCCACGAAACGCTTGACCGTATCGTCGCGTACGTCCGTGCTGGGCGCCGCGACAGTGGCCAGACGCAGGCGCGACGGCTTTGGCTCCTCGGCATCGTCAATCTGGTCCGACATCCACAACAGGCCATCGAGCCCGCCAGCAGCCTGGGCCAGCGACTCCAGGTCGAAGGTTCCGCTGAGCTCGGAGTTGAGCACGTCCATCAGGGCAGACATGTTGCTCTGGGCCGAAATCGAGCGGTATGGTGTCACGACGCACTTGCCGGGCGACAGCGACAGTTCAAGCACCTTCTGTGCCTTCAGCAGTTCGCAGTGGCTCTTCAGCGCATTGGTAACGAATGCGACTACGAGCTTCAGTATCTCGTCTTGCTCCGGACCACCGATGCCGCTCGGAGCTTCGACGACCATGCGCATGTCATCCACATATCGACAGTAGTCGACCAACTTCACATCGCGACCAACACTGGTTGCTCGATCTGCGGCTAGATGAAGCTCACGGTCCAGCCTCAGCAGGTATGCATTTGCCAGAAAACCGGAGGCAACCAGCCCTTGCGGCAGGCCAAGTTCCAGCTCTTCTTGACCAGCCCCGTGCATCAGCTCCGCTTGCTTGTGGTCTTCCGACCGCCACTGCCAACGAAAGATGCGCTCGGCGCCCTGCCAGAACGCTTCATCCGCCGCCGACCTATCGGGCAGCCCGAAGGCCTGCCGGTGCTCTGCCTCAATCCGGCGCAGTTCCTGCAAGAGTGCCGCCGTATCGACCCTGTCGAAGAACGACTTGATATCGAGCGAAACCACAAACAGCTCGCGTCTGGGCGGCAGCTGCGTCAGCAATTCGGCACACACTCGTCGCGGCCTTGCCAGGAACGCTCGATAGTCTTGAAAGTACTGGCGGTAAGTTCGACTGTTGCCCCAAGAAAACTTGGCGCGAGAAGGCGCATTGGGCTGCTCGACCCAATTGCACTGAAGGCGGTTGCCATAACTCACCACGCCCCGCTCGCGCATCGTCAGTACGTCCTTTCCGGACGTATCGCCCTGCGCCGTCTCAACGGCTTCCGCCAGACACATCATTACGGCCGTGGCCAGTGTCTGGTCTCGGATAGATAGATGTGCCAAGGGGCGCAGCTTTTGAGTCAGGTCGCTCGAAGCCGCATCGGCGCCAGGCTCGCTCTCCTTGGTCTTGGGCACCCAGTCATCGAATGTAGGCTCAGAGCCGAGGATGTCGAGGTCGAGGAGGTCTTCCAGCGAATGCACAACCGGGGTGGGCCTGAACTCCCACTTGGCAATCTTCGGGGCGGGCACTAGAAGCAATTCATGCGGGCGAAAGCTGTCTTGACTGACATCGGAACCCCAACGCAAGAGCTGGTCCTCGAGATCGACCGTCGACACATCTAGCTCCAGGATGTCGGCATACCAGTTGTGGCGGCGGATGAATGCGTGCGACTTCTTCCAAGCCTGAGAAAGCACCACCACATCGGCAAGGCTTCTGCCGTGCGGCACCAGCTCCAGATACGCCTCCTTAACAACTGACATGTAGCCCCTCCTCGTTCTTGTTCAGGTTATTTGCTCAAAAAGACGCTTTTTCATGCGCGTCGTTTCCCCCGGTTATTGGAAGCCGGGGAGTTCTGGCACAAGCTCGCGCCTAAACAACAGCTTCTCATCAGATCCTGGCTCCAGTTCGAGCACGACATGCGACTCACCACGAACCTTCTCGGGGGGCGGCGATGTCGTTGTCACGATGAACTGGAAAGGAGCCCCTTTGTCCCTACCCAATTGCTCCGCGGCCTCGGCAGCCACGAGAAAGAACTCTCGGTAGAGCACGTCGCTCATATCAGCCTCCCGTGGGCAGTCGTGCACTAAAAAGCCAGGGTGGCTACTTGCTTCGGATGTCGCGGAGTCAAGCAAGCACACGATGTCGCCCAGCAGCACTTCGAGAACCTGATAGGCCTCACCGCCTCTTGCGACCTCGAAAGGTCGATATTCATGATCCTGCACGAATCGAGCATGGCCCGACGCTCCAAGAAGCCTTGTTGATACAAGTGCTGTCATTGCCTTGATGGCGTCGGCACGAGCTGACTGCTGTGACCGACGACCGTGCAACGTAGAGCGCAGGCTATTAAGTTCACCTTCCAACCGTTCCAAAAGCCCACGCGCATTGACCAATTCTGCAGACTCGATTCCCTGCTCTCTTTGTGTGTGCAGAAGCTGAAGCTCCGCCCAAGAGGTCTTGAGGAGCGAACGAGAACTCTCGCTGGTCGCGACCCGAACTCGCAGACGCCGAAGCTCTGTTTGTTGAGCTGAGATTCGTTTCTGCTGCTCGGTCACTGCAGATTCTGCGCGCGCATGGTCGGCCTGGCACTGAGCGAAATGCCGTGCCCGTTCGGGCGCGTTCGCCTGGACTTCCTTGCCGTCTCGGAACCAAGTCATGTTGACCGTGCTCTTGCGAGATTGAATGTGCTGGCACGCAGAGAATTCAACGTCGCCATGGTCACATCGGCCATCCAGCCACGCCAACTTTTCACGGACTTTCGTCAAGCGCTCAAAGTCCGCCTGATTGGCTTCCACAAGTGACTTGGCGATGCTCACCTCAACTTCGGCCAGCTTCACCTTGTCGGTAAGGTGTGCAAGTTGAAGCTGCTCTTGAGCCAGCAGTTGTTCCGCTCGGGCTACATCGACCTCCCACGCCGCCTCGGACGTCTCTGCTGAAGCAAGAGCTTCTCGAACCCGAGCTTCGATGGACTCGCCCAGCATGGTTTCAAACACCGGCTCGTCCTCACCGGATCGGACACGGGCACGCAACTGCCGCTCCGCGTGCGAAAGGGCATACACAGGGGCACGTTCCAGTTCTGGGATTTGCTCTTTGGACTTGTCGAACTGCCCCTGCTTCGACTCAATATCGCGAAGCAGTTGATCCAAGCCCGCATCGACCAAACCCAGCACCGAACCGACAAACAGCGGCGGGTCACGCCGGGAACGAAGAAACCCGAGCCCTTCACCGTCGCGCCAGTGATAGAAACCGTCGAAGCGCGTGCGTTGATCTCTGATGCACCAAGCCAAAAGGTGACGCCACCGGAGCGGTTGGTTGGTGCCCGGCAGCGACTGCGAAGCGAGTCGACCTATAGAAAATTGCTCCAGCGCGCTAAGGTATTCTTGGAACTCATTGGGGACAGCCCCCTGCACCAGCGATTCCAACGCCTCGCAGGGCGCTGCGAGGGAGTGGCTATAGGCCCCGTAGGGGCGAAACACCAGCCAGGTAGTGCCGTCCACGTGCACCTTGGCAGCAACACCACCTTTCGGGAAGCCCGCCGACGCCTTCTCACGCAAAGTTGAAATGGCAGGCGCATCGTCGCCCAGGACGTACCGCATCAACAGGCACAGCGAAGTCTTTCCAACCCCGTGGCCTGCACTGGCCAGGCCTGATGCCTCCGTGGAGGTCGACTCCCGAGCCCAAACGATGTTCAGGCCTGGATGCAGATCTATGGTGCGAGTTACTGACAGGGGCTCACGGGACTCCACCAGCCAAATCGTCTCTATCCACATTCGAGGCTGATTGCGGACTGGTTCGTAGTCCTCAAGCCACTGTTTCTTCATACGTGTCACCTTGTTCCTGTAGACCTCGACGTCTGCTCGGTGCCTGACGTTCCTGCACGCTCAGATTCGAGCCGTCGTGTCTCCGCTGCAACAAGCAGCCGGGCAACTTCACCATGCTCCGGAACCTGACGCACGTCTCCAGGCAACACTGACGCACCTCGGGTGAATGTCGCCTCGCCCGTGCGCACCTGTCGAGTCAAAACACCACAGGATTCCAGGCGCTGAACGATGGGGCGGACCCGGTCCAGCAATTGCGCCGCGGCGTTTGAAATGCTCGATGAGCCCCAAAGCTCCGTGAACCGCAGTCCGTCCGGCGCTTCCAGGTACTGCAGCGCGTTAACTGAACGGGCCACGAGAGATTGCAGTTCGGACACCGAACTGCCTTTCGAGCGCTGCTCGACCAGAGCAAGGATGAGTCCGGCCAGCAGCGCCTCCTCTTCGTTTCGAATCATGCCCAGCTCGGAGAGATTGGGGGCAATAGCTGCGGCAGCCGACTGCACCTCAACGGGGGTAGAGCTAAGTCTGTCCCAGGCTTCCAACACCAAGCGCTGGGTACGGAACTCGCCGAACTCGCGCATCTCGTTGTTCTTGAGCACGCGGAAGGTCTCACTGGGGTAGTCCGGCCCCATCACATCGGCGGGATCAAGGATGTAGCGCAGCTCATTGCGAGTCAGGCCGTAGAGGCGGGCGTAGTAAGCGTCTAGTTCAGCGCGCAGTTGGATTCGGCGGTCGGGGTTCCATGCGAAGGGTTGCCCACGTTCGAGGACGGAACGGAGGTCATAGGCGGCCAAGTCGTCTGCCCAGGGGCGCAGATCGTGAGCGGTGTAAGTGAGTTCGAGGACGCGCGGAACGATGAATTCGAGGTCTTGTCGCGAAAAGAATTCAGGAGGCAGCGTCGGAAACTGTTTGACGTAGCCTAACGTCATGTTAGTCCCCCCCAGCTTCTGGCGCACCACATAGTCGAATGAGAGCGAAGTCTGCATCCCAAGGAGCGCTGCGGCGAGCGCAGGTGGAGTAGTCACGCTATACAGCGGCATCGAATGTCCGACGCCAAATCTCGGCATCACTGTTGCAATGAAACTGCGTTCGTCTGTACTGCGTGCAATATTTCGGAATCCAAAAAGCCATTTTGGGCTACGCCTGTCCATCCATTCGTCAACTAGGCTCAGCAGCGAATTCGCCATCACTGCCCGTTGCAGCGTCCCGCCTAAAGCCTCGAGTTCGGCATCTGATAGGCGCGCGTCGAGATTCTGTAGCGCCCATTTTGGGAACTCGACCAGGGCCTTTTGGGTTGTCAAGCCGGAGCTTAATAGCGCCTTTGACAAGGTCTCGAAGCTGGCTTTGAGCTGCATTTCGGTGCGAGCGATGTGGGTCAGCACACTCTTTTGCTGCCGGCCGGTCTGCCCTGCCAACTTTGCCACCTCAGGCTCGCCCGCCGTTCGCGTGAACAGTTCGCTCGCCACCCAAACAGCCAGGGCCAGCAGCAGCTCGGTAAGGGCGCTGTCTTGTCCTTCCCCCGGGGCGGCCGCATGCAACGCCAGCCAAGCACGTGCGACACGCGCCGGGACGCGCGCGATGCGAGCCAGCACCTCCCGCTCGGGCACCCAGTATCGTGGACGCACGGCGTAGGCTGGGTCGGTCTTCTGCGCGAAGCATACGTCGGCGGTATCCAGCCCCCCTGGTTTTTCGGGTGCGTCGAAGAAGGTGGCCCAGCGGTGGTCAAACTGGTGAATCATCTTGGCCTCGTACAGAGGTAGGGAGCGCGAGACGTTGGTCGAACTACTCTCGCTTTCGGGCTGGTCGAGAAAGAGCCCACTGTCGTTGGACATATCCAGCATGCGCTGGAAACTGATGCCCCACGGGTTGACCTCCGGTACCAGCAGTTCTCCCTCACGACCGAATTGCGGCTCGCGAACTAGGACCGGCGCGGTGCGGTAAAGCTTTTTGGTCAGTTCGGCATCGCGCTCACTACGGAAGACCGGGCAGGTGCGGGTATTGGGGTTGATGAGGGCAAACTCTTCCGACGTGAGCCGGAATTGACGTCGCATATCGTGAATCTGTTCAGGCTGGCGAGCAAAGAACACCAGAGAGGCGGCTTCACTCGAGGGTGTACCGGCCAATGTGAGGAGCGCAAAGCGGAACGAGTGATGTACGGAGGGGAATACAAACTCCTCGTTTTCTAGGCACAGCAGACTTCGAAGGAAGCCGCCAACCGCCAGTCGCTCAAAGTAGGCTTTTGTCGAATCATCGGTCGCGATTCCAGTCGGCACGATGAAACCAGCCCGCCCGTTCGGCGCCGTCGCTTGAAATAAGGTCTCGGAGAACAACGCGTATGTATTCACGTCACCCACGCCGGTCAACGGATAACGACCGCCATCGTGCGCAAATAGGCTCGCTGCCTCTGCACCCCGACGAGAGGCGATGAAGGCCTCGTAGAGCGCCATTTCGGCCCGGTTGGGCGGGACCCATCCTTCAGCGCGCTCAAGGGCTGGATTGAGGTTATGAAGCAGGACGCCTTCACGCAACCACTCGATGCGTTGTCCCCGTTCGGATTTGTTCTTGGCTGTGGCCACCAAGGGGCTGCGTGTGGCAAAGAATTCTTCTTCCTGCAGCTTGATACGCTCCCAAGGCGGGTTGCCCAACATGACCGAGAAACCACCTGTAGCGGCAACCTGCGGGAATGCCAACCACCAATGGAACACGCTGTGCGTGCGACATAGAAAGTGCGCTGCCTCTTCTACATCGGCCCTGGACGCTTGACCACTGAGCACGCCCCACAGATAGCCAGACAACGGCACTTGCTCACCCGTGTTCTCTAGCTTAGGCGCCAGGAAAGCCGCCACATAAGTATCGGCCAAGCGTGCTAGCGTCGAGTGCCGGGCGACGGTCTGCGCTTCGCGCCACGCGGCACGCTTGACTGCGATGCTCTCAGGGGTATCGTCAGGCAGTGATTCAACAGCCACCGCTTTAACCGCCAGCCCGGCTTGGGTGAACAGATCGCCAAAAGCAATGGCTCTCCAGCTTTTGAGGTCTGACTTGTTTTGCTTCTTCAAGGCGGAGGCCACCGCCTTATCGTCGCCGGAGAGCGCTGTGTAGGCCTCATCTGGAATACCGTGCTCCAACACCTTGGGATCCAGCACACCCAGCAGGGCATCGCCTACTTGCAGGTGATGATCAACGAAGGACAGTGGACGGTCGGGGGAATACGCCTCAAGCCACAGCGCTGTCTTGGCCAGCTGAATGGCCATCGGGTTCTTGTCCACGCCAAAGATGCAATGACTGACCACGTCGCGCAAGGCGTGGCGGTAGTCCACGGGTGTGGGGGCGCCGCCTTCACGCTCTGCTGCGGCGCGGTGCAAGGCCACCTCGTCGGCCAGGCGTCGGGCGGCGGACAGCAAGAAGTGGCCGCTACCGCAAGCAGGGTCGCAAATGGTCAGGCCAAGCAGCGCCTCGACTGGGCGCTCGGGGTTGGCGCGAACCGTGTCCACAATGACAGGCTCCAGCGCCGTCTTGATGAGCTCTTGAACCAGGCTGTCCGGCGTGTAATAGCTGCCGGTCAACTTGCGGGTGTTGCCTTTGGTGCTGCCCTCGCTGTCGTCATCGCCGACAAAGGCAAGACGAGCCGCTGACGGCTGCGACAGCATCTGCAGGTCGGGCACCAACTCCAGCAGGCTTTCGTAGACGCTGCCCAGCTCTTCAGGACCCATGTCGCGGTAGTTGACGCGGGTCAGGCCGCCGTCGGCACGGAACCAGCCCAACTGGAAAACGGCAGCCAGCAACCAGCGGTTTTCCAGCTGCGCGCCATCGAGCCACGCGCATTGGTCCGCATCGAACAGGCCACCAAGCGCGGGCAGACCCAGATGCGCTTCACCCCTTGCCAACGAGCCGAAGGTGATGCCGAGCGCCTGCCAGAGGTCGGCATGCCGGTCGTGCTGGCTGCGCCGCACAGCCCGCTCGCGCAGCCAGGTCATCGAGTAGCCTGACAGGTAGCGTTGCTGCACTTCCGGCGGCGCGTCGGGCGTGAAGATGAGGCGTTGCCCACTGGTCTTGTCAGTTCGGTCCTCGACCGTTGACAGGAAAATGAGGCGATAGACCAAGCGCAGGAGTTCTTCAAAGAAGGCTTGGCGGCCCAAGGCGCCGTCCTCGCCGTTCAATCGCTGCAGGGCCGCCCGCAGCTCGCCGTTTGCGGGGTGCGAGAGGAAGCCCGTGCCCAGTGCACGCAACGCATCGGCAACCTGAAAGCGCAGGTTGGTTCGCACGGTGACACCTGCTGCCTGGCCCGTTGCTCGCCAGCGTTCCCACACGCAGTTGGTGGGCTCGCGCGAGGGACTGCCAAATCGGCTGGCGTGCGCCAGAAGCCAGAACGCGGTGAAGTCGGGGTGTAGCTCTTCGGTAAAGAGCGCCTCCAGGTCCACTTCGACGTATGCCGGCCGAGTCAGGCTGGGATTGTCACGCAGGATGCGCAGCGTCAAACCGTTGGTGACAATGGCCCATAGAGAGGCATCAGAGGCATTGAGAGCCTCTTGGGCCAGCATGTAGGGACTGCGCCGGCGAACCTTGCCGGTGTCAGGATTAGTCTCACCGAAACGCCCAGCCGCCGCATCCAGCAGTTGGTCATGTGCAGCAAAGACCAGCGGCACGCGGCCGCCCTCGGCGGCGTGGCCAATGGCGTAGCTGTGCCCACTGCTCTCGATGGCCGCGCAACGGCCAACGTCGGCAAAGTGCAACACATCCCGCATCAAGGGCAGCAGCAGTTCCCGAACGGTCACCTCATGGGCGTTGACGTCGGTGCGCTTGCGCAGCGCCTTGAAGTCTTTCCACAAGCTCAGGGCAATCTTGAAGTCGCGCCCGATTTCGTCGCGAAGCTTGAGGCCCTTGGAGATTCGGTAGTGCGCCTCGGTCTGCTCTGTCGAAGCCGGCTCGGCCAGGGTGGTCAGGCGGGTGAGTTCGTCTGCAGGGATGAGCCCGCCTTCGATGCGGATGGCCCGGTAAGCCAGGGTGGTGACCTTCTTGCGTGCCATGGTGTCAGGCTCCCTCGCCCTGTGCTGCAGCGGCAGGGACCAGCACGTAAACGCCCATCACGTCCACGGGCAGGCTGGCGGTCACTTGATAGGTGCCCTTGGCATCAGCAGCCTCGCGCACACGTCGATGGTCTTGCAGCAGTTCCTGGGCACGTGCTTTGGCGATGGCTTCCAGTTGCGGCTGCCATGCCGGCAACCCCTCAAGTGCCGTTTGCAACTGGCGGTCTCGCAAGGGGCGCGGCATGTTGCGGGTGGCTTCGGTGCCCAACAGCTCACGGGCTTGGTCGGCGGCCAGCAACTCGAACGACGCGGCTCCTGCTGAGGCCACGGCCACGGACTCCTCGCAGAGAATGAGCCGCGTCTGGCTGCCGTGCGTGACGCTGAGCTGATGGCGCATCCGCAGCAGCAATACGGTGGTCTTGAACTGGACGTTGCCGACGAAGGCCGCACCGGCTCGGGCGACGGCGCTGTCGTCACTGGCGCCGTTCGTGGCGTCAAGTGCCCTTTCGAGCAGCGTGTCCGCAAACACCACCACCAGCGGGTGGGTGCGGTGAATGAATAGCGCACCCTGTGCGGCGGGTTGATGAAAGTCGATGCGTAGCGTGCCTTCAATACCCTCCGCACTGAGGCGTTCGCGAATGGGCTGCGGCAGGTGCTCGGTCAGGAGCTTGAAATGCCCGCGAACAGGCTCCAGCGGCGCTCCCAGCTCGGCGGCTGCACGAGTGACGAATCGCTCGACATCGGCCTCGCCACCTAGCACTGCGGCCGATTTTCGCCACTCGGGCAGCACGTCCTCAGGCTTCAGGCGGCGCTGGGCGAAGATGGAGCGATTCAGCTTGGCCTTCTCTTTGGCGCTCTGCCATGCCAGCTCAATCTGTCTGGCAGGCTCGCCAAACAGGTCGAGTTGCGACTGTGCGTTGATGGCCGTGCCCTTGCGCAGCAACACCGCGTTCAGCAGCGCCTGGGTCAGCTTGCCCTCGTCATCGGGCATAGGCACCAGCACGCCCAACTCCTTTCGGATGCTCTCGGCCTTCCGAAGAATGACCTGGAGCACAGCACCGTCCACCGGGTTATCTTCGCCGTACAGCATGGTGCTGCGAACTTCACGGGCCTTCTGGCCGAAACGGTCCACGCGGCCTTCGCGCTGTTCGTGACGGGTGGGGTTCCAGCTGAGGTCGTAGTGAACGACAGCCGTGAAAAGGCTCTGAAGGTTGACACCTTCGGACAGACAGTCCGTGGCCACCAGGACGCGGATCTCGCTTTCGCCCAGTTGCTCGACAGCGGCTTCGCGCTCGCCGGGCGTGAGCTCCCCCGTCACGGCCTTGACCGAGGCGGACTTGAACTTGTCGCGCAAGTAGGCCGCCAGGTAGTGTGCCGTGGCGATGTAGCGGCAGAACACGACCGGCTGGAAGCCATCTTTCAGTAGCACGGCCAGGTGCTCTTGCAACTTGGCCAGCTTGGGGTCGTTTTGACTGCCGGCCAGTGCATCGGCGGCGGAAATCAGTGCCTGGAGTCGTTGCGAGTCTTCTGTCTGCGCACCGGGCTCGATGTCGTCGGTCGAAAGTGCGTCGTCCGCACCGTCCAGCACCCGGTCACTGGCTTGCAGTTCCAGCTCTTCGAGGGACAGCGTCCCGGCTTCCCCATCGTCTACCTGAACACCATGCAGCCGTGTGCGCAGCGAATTGACGGCAGCCGCAGGCGACGACGAGATGCAGCGCAGCAAAGCCAGTGCGGCCCACCAGTTCATGCGCTGCTCACGCAGGCCCTGCCCCTCGGAACGTTCGACGAGCTCACGGGCGTAGACCAGGACGTCGTTAAACAGTTGCCCCCAGGCACCGGTCAGGCGGTAAGTTATCTCAGCCGTCCTGCGGTCCGGGAACATGGACGAGTCTTGCCACTCAGCAATGTCGGGCCGGCGCCGTTGGACGAAATGGCGCGACAGTGCCTCGCGCAGGTCGCTACGCTGGGTACTCGGCAGGTCCTTCAGCAGCGTGAAGTCCGTACGCAGCAGACCCAGGAGGTTGAAGAACGCTTCTTCGTCGCCGCTGTGTGGCGTGGCCGTCAGCAGCACCATGTGGCGACTGGCGTCTTCGGCCAGCCCCTTGAGGAGCTGATAGCGCTGCTGCCGGCCTTGACCACCCTGCGTGCAGGTGTGTGCCTCGTCCACGATGACGAACTCGGGGCAGAAGCGCTGAAAGGCCTCGCGCCGACGTTCGGACTTGATGTAGTCCAGGCTCACCACGGTGAAAGGGTGCGCGTCGAACACAGAAGTGCCGGGGGGTAGATCTCGCTCCAGCCGGTCGGCGGTGTTCGAGCGCACCACCATCGCGTGGATGTGGAAGCGCTCGGCCAGTTCACGCTGCCATTGCTCACAAAGATGGGGAGGACAGAGCACGGCAAGACGCTGAACCTCGCCGCGGTCAAGCAATTCACGGGCGATGAGGGCTCCCTCGATGGTCTTGCCGATACCGACGTCGTCAGCAATCAGCAGACGCACCGTGGGCAGCTTCAGTGCCATCAACAGCGGTACGAGTTGGTAGGCCCGTGGTTCAACAGCGATGTTGCCAAAACTTCGGAACGGGCCTGCGCCACTGCGCAGTTTGAGCTGCAAGGCATCCAGCAGCAGTTGGCTGGCGGAGTGATTGCGAGCCTGGCCGACCGTAGGCCAAGGGAAGGTTGCCGGTTGAACCGGATGGCGCTCCAGGGGCAAGAAGATGAGGGTTTCGTCGCGCTCACCGCCTCCCAAGGGGCGCAGGTGCAGCGTGCTGGTGTCGGACTCGGGCAGCACGATCCACTCGCGGCCACGAGCGGCAATCAGGCTTCCCGGAAGGAACTCCGGCAGGGGTGCATTCATATCGATTCAGTTCTTCCCGAGACCAAACAGGTCCGTGTTGTTCTTGAAGATGTCGGGCCAGGCCGTGGCCTCTTTGGGGAACCTCACGACCAGGTAGCCCAGTTCATCGAGCTTGCGATTGATGTCGGCGTCTTTCTGCTTCTGGCTCTCAGCATCGTGATGAGGGCCGTCGACGAAGACAGCCAGATGGAGGTCGTCGTAGAAGAAGTCTGCGCAAGTGCCTGCAGCGGCAATCGTGTGTTGGCCCCGGTCCGGCTTGCGGTAGCCGTTGTCGCTGACATGTGCAAGCCACGCCTGCTCCAGGCTGCTGCCGGCCGTGCGTGACAGCTCAGCGTCGTGTTGCTCAGGCGCACGGCCTTGTGTACCTTGTTCGGTACTGGCCAGCGTCAGTCGACAGAGGATGTCCAGCAGCAGGCCGCTGGCATCCTTGTCTTTTCGGTCAATGAGCGTGTGGTCAGGCTGGTTGTAGTACGACAGCAGGCATCGATAGCACCCCGCCTCGCACAGCGGCTGACCATCGGCATCACGCTCCTCTTCCAAGGTCCTACGCAACCAGGGCTGCCCAAGTGAGGGTGGCAGGAAGTGCATGACCTCCAGCGCCTTGGCGGCGATTGCCCCCATCGCGGTGGGCTCGGTTGCCAAACGAGTCAGCACGCCCGCGCCACCCTCGGCCGCCTCGAAGAAGAGGATGGACTGACGGTTGTCGCGCGTTGGAAGGGGTTCCGCCATCAGCTCGCTCTCTTCGAGCTGATACACCGCCTCGATGCCACGTTTCAGAGCGTATTGCAGGGTGGTCAACGTCGCTGCAGACAGAACACCGAGCCGGAAGTGCGGTCGCACGATGAGGATGTTTCGGCGGTCCTCGACGTAGGGGACGATGCGTTGCGGTGGCGTCTTGTCCGGCGGCGCCTCGCCTTCCATTTCAGACTCGCCGTTGCCATCGTCGACGCCGCCGACCCAATGGCCCGTGACGGGGTTCATCATGAAGCCTTGAATGGCCTTCTCTTTGCGGCGGCGCCAACCAAAGTTCATGCGCCACACCGTCGCAGCCGGGCCGTATTGCAGTTCCAACAAGGGGCCTTGGTCATCACTTGCGACTGTGGTCACCATCTGCAGCTTTCCGTCCGATTCGGCGAACTGCAGCGTGGTTTGCATCTCGTAGCCCTGTCGAACACGTTCCTCCTCGTTGGCGGTGATGCGCTCGGCCCGCTTTGTGGAGACGTTCTCGATTCGGTAGAGGTTCTTGACCTCCTGGGCACCGTCCAGCGATGCACCGCAGGAGACACAGCGGTCAGCATCACGCTGTGAGCGGAAGTGACCGTAGCCGCAGGCGGGGCACAGGCGGGCAACTTCCGTCGGCAGGCGTGCACCGTCACTGACTTGGTCTTGCCCCGTAATGGTCAGCAGGGCCTTGGTGACCCGGTACTGGCTGCCCTCGTGATAAATGAGGCTGTACGGGCCAAACTCACCAAGTGCGAGGAAGCGTGGACGTGACAGGAAGCTCTCGCGGCCGATGTGTCCGCGACGTGCAGGCAGATAGGCCAGCAGTGGCAGGCGTGGGAAGTTGTAGCCGGGCAAAAAACCCTGGCTGGCCATGTAGCGGTAGGTGTAGAAGTCGCTGTTGAAGGCGCTGTCACCTGCCAGTAGCAGATCACGCTGCTTGCGGGCTTCATTGTGGCGCTGCTGGGCTTCACGCCGTTCACGCTCGCTCGCAGCGGGGTTGTTTTCAATTTTGAAGTTCAGGTCGATGGCTTGGGCCGTGGCACGGTAGAGGTCGCGCCAGCGCTGCAGGGCTGCATCGAACTCGATGTATGAACGCTGGAAGACGGTCTCGGCCCACGCGTCGCTGAACCATGGTGCACGTTGTGGCGTGAGCTCAGTCTTGAGCATGCCAAGGACTTTGAGGCCCCGCGAGTGTGCTCGCTTTTTCGCATCGTGTTTGTCCAGGTCCGACGCCACCTCTTCCGTCACAGGAAGAGACTCTGGCTGGTTCATGTCCAGCAAGTCGCGTACGCTGTTGCCAAGCTTCTTGCCGGTTTCAGCAAGCCAGATGGCATGCATGTGACTCTTGATGAGTTCCAGGTTGGCCAGGTCCAGCGTCGGCGCGTTCACTTGACCATGAACCATTCGGACGGGGTCGCGGAAGTAATACTGATCGTGTGGGCTCTGGGCGGCACAGTAGGTGATGACCAGCGCTGGCTGCCCTGCCCGGCCAGCTCGGCCACTGCGCTGCGCGTAGTTCGCTGGTGTGGGCGGAACGTTGCGCATGTACACCGTGTTCAGCGACGAGATGTCGACGCCCAGCTCCATCGTGGGCGAGCAGAACAATACCGGGAGCCATTCAAGAGGCGTGCCGTTCTTGTTCTGCCACTCCGTTCGGTCCTTCTCGGTGAAACGGAATCTGGCCTCGCGCTCCATCCGGTCGTCCTGCTCGACTTGGGCGGTGTGCTCGCGAGCTTCGAAGTCGAAGAGCTGGTGAACCGGGCTGTCAAGCAGGTTTGCGATGTTCTTGTAGAGGCCTCTGAAGAACGTGTTGTCGTTGGCCTGACGCTGGCTTGCACCCGAGCCCGGCGCCCAGACCAATGCAGTGCCATTCAGTTGCCAGCCGGTGAGACCGACATCTGTATCTTCCTTGCGGACCAAACCATAGGATTCGGCGGCCTTCAGCAGTGCAGCGATGACATCCGGGTACGTTTGGTCATTGATCTGCTTGTAGTACGGATTGGCGCCGCCCCAAGCGCTGCTCTTGCGCAGGTCCCTGCCTAGCCGGGACCGGCTGGAGCCGATGACGAGGAAGTCATCCAGATTGACACGGCGGCCCCTGCGGTCGCTTTCTTCCTTGGGCCGGCTCGTGACGAACCACTTGGAAGGCTGTGGGCGCTCGTCCTCCGTGAAGCCCCATGGCTCGCACAGATTGGCGTAGCTTTGGGTACGGAGCTGGTCCAGTTCGGTGCGGTCAAGGTAGCGAGTGGCGATACACAGACCCTGCCGCATGAAATCGAACAAGGCGCGCAACACCAAGGCGCGTTCGCTCGGCTTGGCGACCTGCAGCACCGGCGGTGCATTCGCCCACTCGGCGGCATCGGCGGCCAGGTCGTCAATGTCCTGGTAATCAATACGCACCAGCCCCAACTGTTCCAGGTTGGGGTTGTTGAATCGCCAACCACGACGCAGATCGAAGTAGCTTCGGTAACCAAGGATGCCGCGCATGGCCTCCTGAACTTGTCGTCGAGTGTTGCCCTTGACCTCGGGCTGCTGCATGTATTCCGACCGGACAGCGAAATCATCGCGGTGGAAGCCGAGCGCTTCGAAAACCGCATTGGCGACCTCCTTCTCGCTCAACACTTTGGACGGGGCCTTGTTGACGGCCGACAGGAGCGCAGCGCGGGTCAAGAGGACCTGCAGGAAGTCGTTGAAGTGACCGGCCTGGAGCGCGGCATCCTGGCGGTTGTCCGAGAAACCCAGAACCTTCTTGGCGTCTGCGGAGAGCTGCTGGTCTTGCTCGTACAAGTAGCGCAATGCAGACAAGGTCAGCATGGTCGTGGCAGAGCTGCGTCCCTCGCCCGACAACGAGGTCAGACGCAGCGCATCCTTGCCAGAGGTAGCGTGGGCAGTGCCACACGCGAGACAGAAACGGAACGCGCCAGGGATGAACCACGCGGTGAGCCCGAGTTCTGTGGTTGTCACTCCGTTCGCACGGACATTGACGGATTGCGGAATGAACTTGCGTTTGTCGGGTTTGACGCGCCACTCACCATCCACGCGCTCTTCCACCCAGCCCTCTGGGTAGCGTTCGGGGTCAGAAGGGTCCCATCCGTCTAGGCTGGGTAGCAGGAAGCCGAACTTGACTTGATCGTCGCCATGTTGGCGCTCCTCAATGCTGCGGACATTGAAAGTTCGACCTTCCGGACTTTCAGCATCCCAGACAGGCAAATATTCTTGCCCACAGTCTCGGCAGAAATGGACGTGGTAATAGCGGCGAAAGCGGTCCGCGTCGCCTGACACGTACTGCTGACCATCGAGTGTGATGGCGCGGTGACGGGGTGGCTCCAGCGTTGCGTAGACTTTGCCGCCGCCAGCAATGAACTGGTGCAGCTTGAACGCGAACAGCGACTTGCCCGACTCGTCAGTGACCGCATAGGCCAGCAGCATAAAGCGTTGCAGGTAGTCGAGACAGGTATCCGTCGTCTCGCCTGACGCCTCGTGCAAAAGCCTGGCGGCTTCAGCCAGTGTCCGCGGGCGAGCACGGCGCGGCTTATCGTCTTCGTAGGTCAACCCGAGCGTCAACTCGACCCAGACAGAAATGGGATGCGCCGCAAGCGTTGTGAAATCGGCCCCAATCGGAACTCCGGCGCGAATGGCCTGGCCGAGGCGGCCAACAACGGTCGTCAGAGTGTCCTGCTCCGGCGTGGTCCGACGCAGCGTCTCGGTGATGATGTTGCGGTCTGGGATGCTTGCGCCGAACAGTCGAGAGGCGACCCCCGCAACAACGGCATTGCGCGCCATCTGCGTGCCCTCGGTCGCCATCGTTGCTGATGTACCGATACAGACGAGTTGTTCGGCCAGTGCCTCCCTCACGCGGCGAACGAGCAGCGCGACGTCTGCGCCTTGCCTGCCGCGGTAAGTATGCAGTTCATCGAGCACGAGGAAGCGAAGGCCTTTGGCGTTGCGCATCACCGCCTTGTCGATATCGTTCTGCCTCGTCATCAGCAGTTCGAGCATCATGAAGTTGGTGAGCAAAATGTCAGGCGGATTCGCCGCCATGGCCTGCCGCTCTTCGTCAGACTCCTGCCCGGTGTAACGCCCGAAGGTTACGGCTCGCTCTGCAGTATCCGATCCTAGAAACTTCTTCAGCTCCTCCAATTGCGAGTTGGCCAGAGCATTCATCGGGTAGATGACGATGGCCCGCGTGCGCGGCTTGGGATCGACTGCTTTCGCCTTCAGGCAGGCATCAACAATGGGGATGAAATAGCTCAGGGATTTGCCGGAGCCCGTCCCGGTGGTCAGCACGTAACTCTCCCCTGCTGCAGCCAAGCCGATGGCCTCGGCTTGGTGCTTGTGAAGGGGAAGCGAGACTCCCTCGGACGAGGTAGTTTTTCCGAGACGAAAGATGTCGGCGCATTGAGCGTTTAGCTGACCGGCTGCAACGAACTCATCGACCGTCCCGCCCGATTTGAAGTTCGGGTTGATTTGGATGAGCGGCTCTGGCCAATATTTTTGACTTGTGTATTGGCCATCCACATAGTCGCGGATGTCATCCGCGCGAATGCGCGTGAAGCTGCGGGTGAACTGCTCGTACTCACTGACGATGTGTTCTCTGAACTCGAAGACATCCATGTCGGCTCCCTGTTTGGCTCAACGGCTCTCAGCACGCTTGACTTCTGGGTTCACTCCTTGCGCACGGCAGTGCTGTCTGACCAGCACTTCGATGAAGTTGGCAATCGTCCGTCGATCCTGCTCCGCCGCTATCCGAATTAATTCCTTCAACTCAGGTGTAACTCGCAGGTTGAGGGTTTCGGTCTTTCGTTCCATGCCTTGGCTCGTCGAGGGGTGTACCGCAAATGTAACGCTAAAAGTAAGTACTTGTCAGGGCGACTAGGTGCCCGGGACCGGATGAGACTTGAACGTTCTGCGACTCGTCCGTGGTGCCGGACAAGATATCGGGGGCTTTCGAGAGATGGCCGCCAAGGGCGGAAACAACTGAGTGACATAGCCACTCAACGAGCTCTTGTCGCGTCCATCACACGTCCCTGGATGCGAGAGATGAATGCGGCACGCTCGGTGACAGCACTCATGGAGGTGCGAGGTTTTGGGTCGGCGGTTCGTCCATCCTAGGGTTGGATAGCGCACCGCCATCGGCACTTCGAGCCGATCTCGGTGACCTGCGGGACCACACCGCGTTTTCGCACATGATGTTCGAGGACCCGTTTGCGCGATGCAAGATCCTGTGAAGCGCGAATTCAATTCCGCGCTGAACTGACTTTCCCGGAGAGGACTTTCGAGAGAGCTTGGTTCCCGGCGGTCGCCATCTGCCGCAGGATCACTGAAGGGATGTCTTCCAAGGCCGATTTAAGCAGCAAGTAAACGTGCGAGAGCCATGCAGCAACTGCATCAACCTCCATGCCCAGCTTTCAAAGGTAGCAATTCACAGCTCCCCGCACTGAACATCCGACAACGGATTGGCCGCCAACTTTCTAAACTCCCTGTCGCGAGCCATGAATGTGTACAGCATGTGAGGGATCAGCGCAGTTGCATCGACGATCTTTCCATATTCCCGGCTGTGCAGTTCCGCGTACCGATCCAGCGTCGTTTTCAGTTCAGCAGACACTGAGATCGTCAGCTTTACCACCTCTGCTTTCGGCAGTGGGCCCAGCCGAAGTTTGGTTTTTTTCATCGCAAACCCCCGCGTTTGAAGAACGGCGACTTATACGGTCGGAGGACGAGGTCCTTGTTCACCATCACCCCCATCGGAAACCCCGGGCGGATCGTCAGTGTCGGCTGGATGCTCGCGTTGCGCTTTGTGATCTCCTGCCCGACCTGGTTCACCGTGTCTTGTGCACCCTCGCGCACGGCGATCACGAGGCGATTGCCGTCCGGATCGGTCCGACTCTCTGGCGCCGCCAACTCGGCCCCCACGCCAAGCAGCGTCGACAGCGCCGCACCGGCCAGGATGCGATCCCAATGCCAGTCAACACCGTCCTCCAGCCCGGCGTAACCGGCCGGATCGATCCCCGGCAACCGGTCCAGCGCCACCGACGACGTGTCCGGCAGGATCAGCCGCGTCCACACCAGCAGCACGCGCCGCTGCCCGAACGCCACCTGGCTGTCGTAGCGACCTATCAGCCGCGAGCCCTGAGGGATCAGCAGGTGGCGTCCCGTCGCCGTGTCGTAGACCGCCTCGGTCACATTGGCGATCACCTGCCCCGGCAGGTCGGAGTTGATGCCCGTCACCAGCGCCGCCGGGACGACGGTTCCCGCCATCACCTGGTAAGGCGAAGCCGGTAGCTGGAGGCTGCCCGGATTGCGCGTGGCCGTGTCACCGGCATTCGCGAGAAAGGCTTCCTTGCGGTCCTGGCGGTTCTGCGCCATCGCAGGATCGATCGGCGAAGCCACGGCAGCGTTCATCGCGCCCAAGAGATTGAACGGCTGCTGACCCCCCGTCAGCCCGGACGGATCCGCGGGGGCAGCGGGCATGGTCCGCTCGGCGGCCGTCCCCCGCTTCACGGCGGCTCCGTCGCCGCTGCGCCGGAAGAACACCGAGGACCGCGCCGCCTCCTGGTCTGCCAACCGCTCGGCCTGCTCTGGATCGACGCCCTGCCCCGCCCTCGCCTCCATCAGCGGCTGCGCCTTCGCCATGGCCGACCCGAGGTCTCCTGGCAGTGGCGGACCCAGCACCGGGGGCGCCGGCTTCGACGCCGGCGGCATCCCGGCATAGTCCTTCGGCAACTGGTCCAACCCATCGGCCCGGGCCACGCGGTCCACGTTGTACAGCTCGGCCGCCGGGTTGCGCTCGCGCTTCTGCGATTGCAGCGACCACATCGTGCCGCCGAGCACAGCCGCGGCCAGGGTGCCGGCGCCGACCGCCAGCATGCGGCGATTGAGCCGCATGACCGGCCGCGGCTGCGCTCGCAGGGCCACCGTCTCCGGCGCCACCTTGGCCGCGACCTGGGACGACAGGGGCGGCACGGTCTCTTCCGCGCTCATGACCCACCGCTCCGCGCGCCCTGTACGCTGCCGATCGCGCCATCCGTGCGCTCGATGCGCACCACCTCGGCCCTGCCGCCCTTGATGCCGCCCAGCCGCAGCTCCGCCGCGCCGAAGAGGCGGTCGACCACGTAGTACGGCGAGCGGAAGCGGTAGTTCACCAACTGCCCGTCGCCCTGCGGCCCGATCACGAACAGCGGCGGCAGCTCGCCCTGCGCGATCCCCCCTGGAAACTGGATGTAGACCCGCTGCCCGTCGTCGAAGGCGCGCAGCGGCTTCCAGGACGGCGCATCGCCGCTGATCGCATAGCGGAACCGGATCTGCTCCACCGACAGGCCTGCATCCACCGGCGCCGCGGCCTGCGCCTCCCTCGCCTGCTTCTGCAAGGCCAGCATCCGGTCCTTCGGATAGTCCCACGACACCGACGCCATCCAGGCCTGCGGCGTCGAGGACAACTCCAGCAGGTAGGTGCGCCGGTTCGTCGTGATGACCAGGTTCGTCTTCAGGCCCACGCGCGTGGGTTTCACCAGCACGTTGACCCGCTGGTGCGCCCCACTGCCGCTGACCGTATCGCCCACGATCCAGCGCACCGTGTCGCCGGCCGAAACCGCCACCAGTTCCTCGCCCTCCTGCAGCGCGACGAGGGTCACACGGCCCGGACTGGTGTAGACCTGATAGAGCGCGCCGTCCGCATAGGGCCAGACCTGGATCGCGTTGACGTAACCCTCGCGCGTCGGCGCGACGCGGGCGTCTTCGTTGGCCCGGGAGACACGGACTTTCTCGTCGGAGGGTTCCGGCGCCGGCTTCGATTCCTGCCCGCTCGGCAACGCCTTCATCTGCCCGGGCAGCGGCAAGGGCTTCGGCACCTCGACCACCTCGACGGGTGGGGTCGGTTCCGGCAACGGCTGCGCAGCAACGGCCACCGGCTCGTCCAGCGAGATCGCGGGCGGTGCCTTGCCCTGCGTGGCACAGCCCGCGACGACCGCCACCACGCTCAGCAGGATCGGCGCAGATACGCCTCTACGGAAATCAGTCTTCATGGCTTGGTTCCTTTGGCTGTATCTGTCGCATCGAGCTCGCGGCTCCAGGACAGGCCGTTGACGTAGATGCCCAGCGGGTTCCTGCGCAGCCGCTCCTCGGTGCGCGGCGTCTGCAGCACGATCGCGAGCACCGCGGTCCAGCGCTCGAGCCCTGCCGCTTCGCCATTGACGTAGCGCCGCTCCGTCCACCGCACCTGGAACGAGGCATCACTGGCGCGCACCACACTGTTGATCTGCACCGCCACCGAGTTCTCCCCGATGCGCGAGAACGGATCGTTGGCACGCGCGTGGTCGTTCAGGGTCGCGGCGCCGCGGTCCGTCGTGTATTCGTAGGCCTCGAGCCAGTTCTGCCGCACCACGATCGGATCGATCGACAGCGAGCGCACGTCGGTGACGAAGCGCGCCAGGTGGTGTGCGATCTGCGCGTCGCTGGGCTTGTAGGGCGTCGCGGCCTCGCCGACCGCGCGCACCTGGCCCGCGCTGTCGACCTCGACGACATAGGGCGTCACGATGGACTGCGCCGAGCGCCAGACCAGCCCGCCGGCCATCAGCAGGGCCATCGATAGACAGCCGAAGGCCATCAATCGCCAATTCTTCGCCTGCACGCGCGCACTGCCGATGCGCTGGTCCCAGACCTGCGCCGCGGCTTGATAGGGGGTGACGGGCTCGGGCGTGTCCGAGTACCGCACCTGGGGTCGCTTGAATCGCATGGATGGTTCTCCTCAAGAAGCCGGATCAGGCGTTGCTGTCGTCGCGCAGGCTCGGGCCGGTGCCGCTGCCGCCGTGGTCGCCCGAGCGCAGGACGTGCGCCGTTGTCGAGGCCGCATGGCTCAGCTGCTGCCTGCGTCGCATCTGCCGGGCCCATGCGGGCTCGGGGGGCGGTGTGCCGGCCTCGTCCACAGCGGCAGATGCTGCATTCCCCGCGGCGACGGGCGCTGCTGCATCGGCCACGAAGTTCGCCACGCGAGCCTTGACCGCCTGGGCGCCGGACGCGACGCGCTGGCCGACAGCACCGGCACTGGTTTTCGCGAGATGGGCCAGGCCGGCACCGGCCGCGCGCACGCCGCCACCGCTGGATGCCGCGCCATCCCGGTAGGCCGACTTCGCGCCGCCGCCGATGGCCGCACGCGCCGCGCCGGGCGCCATGCGCGCCCCCGCGGCCACCGCGGAACCCGCAGTCGCCACAGCCGCGCCACCCCCGACCACCAAGCCCGCCGCACCCAGGGCCGTTCCCGCTGCCGCACCGGCACCGAGCTGCGGCGCACCCGACACCAGCCCGGTCGCAATCCCCGGCCCGAAGATCCCCAGACCCAGCATCGCGAGCGCCGCCAACATGATCGTCAGCGCATGGTCGATGGAGGGCTCGGTCCCGGGCGGCGTGCGGAACTCCGCGAAAAGGCCCGCGGCGATCCCCACGATCACGGCCAGCACCAGCACCTTGATGCCGGCGGACACCACGTTGCCCAGCACCTTCTCGGCCAGGAACGCGGTCTTGCTCCACAGCGCGAAGGGAACCAGCACGAAGCCCGCCAAGGTCGTGAGCTTGAACTCGATCAGGGTGACGAAGAGCTGCACCGCGAGCACGAAGAAGCTCACGATCAGCACCAGCCAGGCCAGGAACAGCACGGCGATGGTGTCCAGATGCGCGAAGGTTTCGGGGAAGCCCGTCATCTCGCTGATCTGTTCCATGATCGGCCGCCCCGCCTCGATGCCGACCTGCGCGAGCCGGCCCGGCTGCAGGAACTGCGCCTGCGTCAGGCCGGAGCCCGACGCCACCAGGCCCAGCCCCGCGAACGACCGGAACAGGACGCCCGCCAGCTGGTTGAAGTGGCCGATGATGAAAGCAAAGGCTCCCACATAGAGCACCTTCCGGATCAACCGCGCGATCACGTCGTCGCCCTGCCCGCTCGCATGGCTCATGGCCCAGAACAGCCCGGCCAAGGTCATGTCGATCACGACCAGCGTGGCCGTGAGGAACGCGACCTCGCCGTGCAGCAAGCCGAAGCCCGAATCGATGTAGCGTGAGAAGACATCGAGGAAGCGATCGATGACCGCGACATCGTTCATGGCGTCAGTCCTTGGCGTTCGCGTCGGCCGGCACTGACGCAGGGGCTGCCGGCGCTGGCACCGGCTCGCCCGCGTAAGGCGACGGGCCGCCACGCATGAAGCGCTGGCGCGTGGCTTCGGCCACCGCATGGCACTGCGCGTCGCCCATCCGGGCATGATCGGCCTTGCACTGAGCCCGCAGGTCCCGGAGGCGCTCAGGATTCGCGACCAGGGATTCGACGGACTCGATCGCAGGCTGGGTCTGTTCGGACTTGCCGCAGCCGGCGAGCAGCAGGACCACGGCGGCCGTGATGATGAAGATCAGATTCTTCATGGACGCCCCTCAGTTGCCGTAGAAGTTGACGCTGTAGGGCGTGTACGGCGTGCCGCTGCCCATGAAGCGCCGGCGCACCTCGCGCGCACGCTCCTGCACCGCCACCTGCCGCGCCTGCTCCGGCGCCGCGGCGCGGTCCTGCGTGATCTGCAACTGCTGCGCCTGGATCGCCTGGCGCGACTGCAGCGCCAGCAGCTGGTTGGTCGCCTGCATCGCCTGCAGGGCCCCTGTGGCCGACTGGCTGCGGTTCACGAGGTCCGTGAGTGCCTGCTCGTCCGACGCGAAGTTCTGCATCGACTGCGACTGCACCTGGGTCGCCGTGCGCAGGGCTTCCAGCGAGTTGCGCCAGCGCTGTCGCGCATCGCCGGCCATCTGCGCGCCGGACAGCGCCGCCGAAAAGGACTCGGGATAGAGGCGCTTGAACTCCTCCTCCATGCGCGAGACGTTGAAGGCCAGCCCCTGGGCCTGCTGGATCAGCTGGTTCGTGGCCGCCAGGGTCGACTTGAGCTCGGACAGCGCACTGAAGTCCAGGCCCTGAAGGTTCCTCGCCTGGTTACGCAGCATCTGCGCCTCGTTCTGCAGCTGCTCGACCTGGTTGTTGATCTGTTCCAGCGCGCGCGCCGCCGTCAGCATGTTCTGGATGAAGTTCGAAGCATCGAACACGGTGTCGCCGACACCGAAGATGGCATGCGCCGGCGGGGCCACACCGAAAGCGATCGCACCGGCCGCGACCAGCGCGGCGATCCGGGGCTTGAACGAGGACGTGAGGTTCACGGTGATTTCTCCTGCGGGGTTGAGGAAAGAGACGGTGATGCAGAGGGAAACGAAGGGATGAGGTCGGCGGCCCAGCCCAAGCCACGGTGGCGCAGCCAGGCCGCCGCGAATACTGAAGGCATGCGCGCGAACGGCGACGCCAGCACCGAGGCCTGGACGCGGTCGATCTCACGCTGGTCCTCGGGCGAGGCAGCGCCGGCAAAGGCCAGTGCCACCGGCCCGAGCCCGAGTTCGAAGACCCGGTTGCCAAGGCGCGACTGGTAGTAGTAGTCGCGCTTGGGCTGCGCCGTGGCGACGATCTCGATCTGCCGACGGTTGAGCCCGAAGCCCTCGTAGATCACGCGGATCTGCGGCTCGGTGGCCTGCGGGTTCGGCAGGAAGATCCGGCTCGCGCAGCTCTCGACGATCGCAGGCGCGATACTGGAGTTCTGGATGTCCGCGAGCGATTGCGTCGCGAAGATCACCGAGACGTTCTTCTTGCGCAGCGTCTTGAGCCACTGGCGGATGCGCGCGGCGAACACGGGATCGTCGAGAAACAACCAGGCCTCGTCGAGGATCAGCAGGGTCGGCGCGCCGTCGAAGCGCTCCTCGAAACGCGCGAAGAGATAGCCCAGCACGGCGAGTACGGCCGCCTTGCTGTGCATCAGCTCCTCCATCTCGAAGCACTGGATGGAGGAGGCTCCCAGCCGGTCCCGGTCCGCGTCCAGCAGCCGTCCGTGCGCACCACCGAGCACATACGGCGCCAGTGCCTGGCGCAGGGCATTCGATTGCAGCAGTACCGCGAGGCCCGTCATCGTGCGCTGCTCGAGCGGCGCGGTGGCGAGGCTGGCCAACGCCGACCATACCATCTCCCGCTCGGCCGGCCCGACCTCGAGGCCCTCCTGCCGAAGCCGTCCTTCCACCCACTCCGCCGCCCAGGTGCGGTACCCGTCCTGGTCGATGCGCGCGAGCGGCTGGAAAGCGATCTCTCCATCGGCCCCGAGGTCGTAATGCTCGCCGCCGAGTCCCAGGACGGTGGCGCGCATCGAGCGCCCCATGTCGAAGGCCAGGATGCGCGAGCCGGCATAGCGTCGGAACTGCAGCGCCAGCGTGGCGAGCAGCACCGACTTGCCCATGCCGGTGGGACCGACCACCAGCGTGTGCCCGACGTCGCCGATGTGCGTGACCAGCCGGAACGGCGTGGCGCCATCGGTGCGTGTGACGATCAGCGGTGGGCCGTCGAGGTGCGCATTGCGCTCGGGACCGGCCCACACGGCCGAAACCGGCATCATGTGCGCGAGGTTCAAGGTCGAGACGATGGGCTGGCGCACGTTCGCATAGACATGGCCCGGAATCGACGACAGCCAGGCCTCGACCGCATTGAGGGTTTCGGGGATCGTCACGAAACCCCGGCCCTGGATCGTGCGTTCGACCGCACGCAGCTTCTCGTCGGCCGCCGCCGCGTCGGCCTCGAGCACCGTCACGGTGGCGGTCACGTAGCCGAAGGCCACCTGGTCGCTGCCCAGTTCCTGCAGCGCCGCATCGGCATCCGCCGCCTTGTTCGAGGCATCCGAGTCGACCAGCGGGCTCTCCTGCTGGAAGATGGTCTCGCGCAGCAGCGCCACGATGTTCTTGCGCTTGGCGAACCATTGGCGGCGCAGCCGCACGAGTTCCTTCTCCGCCTCGGCCTTGTCGAGGCACAGGAAGCGCGTGCTCCAGCGGTAGGCGAAGCCCAGGCGGTTCAGGTCGTCGAGCAGGCCCGGCCAGGTCGAGGTCGGGAAGCCGCGCACCGTCAGCACCCGCAGGTGCCGACCGCCGAGCATCGGTGCCAGCCCGCCCGTCAGCGGCTCGTCGGCCAGCAGCGCATCGAGGTGCATCGGCATCTGGGGCATCGCGACCGCATGCCGACGCGTGGACACGCAGCCGTGCAGGTGGGTCAGCGTCTGCGCATCGTCGAGCCAGTCGATCTCGGGCATCACGCCTTCGAGCAGGCCAAGGAAACGCTCGGTTTCGGACACGAAGGCTTCCAGCCGACTCTTCCAATCCGTCCCGTCCGACGCACCCGATCCATCCTGGACGTCTGTCCCTGGGCGCTCATAGAGCAGCCCCGCGGCGCGTGCCTTCGCCTCCTCGGGCGGCAGGTACAGCAAGGTCAGGTGGTAGCGGCTCTCGAAGTGGCTGGCGTCCTCCTCGAACGCGGCGCGGCGTTCCTCGTCGACCAGCCAGGACAGCGCCTCGGGGAACGACGACTCGGGATAGCCAGCCGCCTCGCGCCGCTCGGCTTCCACGAACAGCGCCCAGCCCGAGCCGAGCCGGCGCAGCGCGTTGTTCAACCGCGCCGACGTGGCGATGAGTTCGCCCTGCGTCGCGCTGTCCAGATCCGGTCCGCGGAACCGTGCCGTGCGCTGGAACGAGCCGTCCTTGTTGAGCACGATCCCGGGGGCCACCAGCCCGGCCCAAGGCAGCCAGTCGGCCAGCAGCGCCGGGCGCTTGCGGTATTCGGCGAGATTCAGCATGGCGCCGGCGTCTTCCCTCACCACATCACACATCCAGCAGCGGTCGCTGCTTGATGTGCCGCGCGAAAACCTGCATGAACTGCGGGTCCAGCCGAGCGCCCCAGACCGCCAGCGCGTGGCCGACAACCCAGAGCGCAATGCCCGGCAGCCAGAGCTGCAGCCCGAGGCCGACCGCGGCGCCCAGCGTGCCGTTGGCGATCGCCACGGTGCGCGGCGCGCCGCCCAGCAGGATCGGCTCGGTGAGGGACGGGTGCAGCGGGATCTCGAAGCCGGGCGCGTGCCCCGGTGAGAAAGCAGTCGACTCACTCATGCCAGCACCGCCCCACCCGAGAAACTGAAGAAGGTGAGGAAGAAGCTGGAGGCGGCGAACGCGATCGACAGGCCGAACACGATCTGGATCAGCCGGCGGAAGCCGCCGCTGGTGTCGCCGAAGGCCAATGTCAGCCCGGTCACGATGATGATGATCACCGCGACGATCTTGGCCACGGGCCCCTGGATGGAATCGAGGATCGACTGCAGCGGCGCTTCCCAGGGCATGTTGGAACCGGCCGCCTGCGCGGGCAGCGCGGCGGCCAGCAAGAGCATTGCCGCTGCCGCCGTGTGCAGCAGAGGTTTTGCGGAATTGCGTGAAATCGTCATGACGGTTCTCCAGGAGACGACGGGGTTGATGGGGCAGGACGAGATGAAGAGAGCAACGGGAAGCCAGGCACCGCCGAGGTATCGAGCTGATATCCCTCGTTGTCGTGGCCGATCACGCGCGCGATCTCGCGCACCCGCCGGGCGCGGCCGCGCCCGGCGATGAAGACAATGACGTGGACCGCCTCGGCGATCAGGGCGCGCGGCACGGTCACGGAGACTTCCTGCACCAGCTGCTCCAGCCGCGTGAGCGCGCCCAGCGCGGAGCCGGCATGCACGGTGGCGATGCCGCCCGGATGCCCGGTGCCCCACGCCTTGAGCAGGTCCAGCGCCTCGGCGCCACGCACCTCGCCGACGACGATGCGGTCGGGCCGCAGCCGCAGGGTGGCGCGCACCAGGTCGGCCATGGTGGTCACGCCCGGCTCGGTGCGCATGCTCACGTGGTCGTCCGAGCGACATTGCAGCTCCACGGTGTCCTCGAGGATCAAGACGCGGTCGCGCGTCTCGGCGATCTCGTCGAGCAGCGCGTTCGCGAGCGTCGTCTTGCCCGTGCTGGTGCCGCCGGCCACCACGATGTTCAAGCGCTCACGCACCGCCTGCCGCAGGAACCCCGCCTGATCAGCGGTCAGGATGCCGTCTTTCACATACTGCGCCAGGCTCATGATGCGCAGCGCCCGCTTGCGGATCGCAAACGAGGGAGCCCGCACCACCGGCGGCAGCACGCCCAGGAAACGCTCGCCGGTCTCGGGCAGCTCGGCCGAGAGGATCGGCGTACCGGCATGCACCTCGGCGCGCACGTGCGCGGCCACGAGGCGGATGATGCGTTCGGCCACGGGCGGCGGCAGCGCCGCGCCGGTCGGCGTGCGGCCGGTCCCCAGACGATCCACCCACAGCGAGCCATCGGGATTGAGCAGCACCTCCACGACCTCCGGATCCGCGAGGGCCGCCGCGATCTCCGGCCCCATGGCCGTGCGCAGCATGCGGATGCGACGGTCCGCTGCGTTGTTCGCGGCGCCTGGCGACGACCCCGAAAAACGATCAGACGGCTGGACCATCGGCGGCCTCCTCTGCTGCTCTCTGCCCTGCGTGTGTGGGCGCCGATTCGGGCTCGATCTCCTCATGGACCTCCCGCACCAGGCTGCGCCCGCGCTGCAGGTGGCGGCCAAGCTGCTCGACAAACTGGGCGAAGCGGGCTCGCCCCTGCGCGCGTGCGGCTTCCTGCTGGCCTTCGGGCACCGGGATCGAAACAGTGAGGAAGTAGCGGACATAGAGCGCCACCGTCTCGATCAGGATGTTCTGGTCACGCTCCAGTCGGTCGAATTGGCGCGAAAGCCGGTCCAGGCGCTTGGCGATCGCCGACTCGCGCTGGTCGCCGCCATCTGGCGACAGGAACGAAGCGAGCGCAGCCGCAATCACGGCCGACTTCGACACACCCTTGTGCACCGCCAACCGATCCAGCCGTTTGGCGTGCTCTGGCTCGATGAAGATATTCAGGCGGGTCCGGCTCATAGCGCGATCCCGTCGTCAGGGTCCAGCGCGGCGAGGCGCGCCGTACGCGTGAGCTGACGGTCCACGTCGCGCGGCCGCAGCGGCACGTCGTCCTCGTCATCGAGCACCAGCAGCCCGTCGTCCTCCTGTAGCACCGAAGGGTCGCGCACGACCTCCAGCTCGGGCTTAAGCTGTTGGCCTCCCTCGTCGGCGAAACCAGCCGCATCGGCTGACGACAAAGACTCGGGCGCGCTCAGCGGCGCCAGTCCGCTCCAATCGTCGGGCCGTGTCGTGGGACGATCCGCGTAATAGCCCGCCGCCAGCGCCGGTGGTGCCAGCACACGCCGCGTGAAGTTGCGGTCCTGGTAATAGCGCAGCTTCCTCGCCTTGATCGGCGGATGGCCCGAGACCATCAACACCGCGTCGTCGGGCGGCAGCTGCATCACCTCGCCCGGCGTCAGCAGCGGCCGGGCCGTCTCCTGGCGCGAGACCATCAGATGGCCAAGCCACGGCGCGAGCCGATGCCCGGCGTAGTTGCGTTGCGCACGCAATTCGGTAGCCGTTCCCAGCGCCTCCGAGATCCGTTTGGCCGTGCGCTCGTCGTTGGTGGCGAACGCGATGCGCACATGGCAGTTGTCGAGGATCGAGTGATTCGGGCCATAGGCCTTGTCGACCTGATTGAGAGACTGCGCGATCAGGAAGGCGCGAAGCTCGTACCCGGCCATGAACGCCAGCGCCGACTCGAAGAAGTCCAACCGGCCCAGAGCCGGGAACTCATCGAGCATCAACAGCAGCTTGTGGAGACGCGCGATGCCATCGGAGCCGTCGAGCGATTCGGTCAGGCGCCGGCCGATCTGGTTGAGGATCAGGCGAATCAGCGGCTTGGTGCGGCTGATGTCCGAGGGTGGAACGACCAGGTACAGCGACACGGGATGTTCCGCCGAGATTAGATCGGCGATGCGCCAGTCGCAGCGCGAGGTGACCTCGGCAACCGTCGGGTCGCGGTACAGGCCCAGGAAACTCATCGCGGTGGACAGCACCCCGGAGCGCTCGTTGTCGCTCTTGTTGAGCACCTCGCGCGCGGCCGAGGCAACGACCGGATGGATGTCCTCACCCAGGTGCCGCGTCGTCATCATCCGGTGCAGCGTGACCTCGAAGGGACATGCGGGATCGGAAAGGAAATTCGCGACCCCGCGCAGCGTCTTGTCCTCACCCGCGTAGAGCACATGCAGGATCGCGCCGACCAGCAGCGCATGGCTGGTCTTCTCCCAGTGGTTGCGCCGCTCGAGCGCGCCCTCGGGATCGACCAGGATGTCCGCGATGTTCTGCACGTCGCGCACCTCATGCGCGCCGCGGCGCACCTCGAGCAGCGGGTTGTAGGCCGCGGAGCGCGCATCGGTCGGGTTGAACAGCAGGCAGTGCGAGAAACGCGCACGCCAGCCGGCCGTGAGATTCCAGTTTTCTCCTTTAATGTCGTGGATGACGGCCGAGCCGGGCCAGGACAGCAGTGTGGGCACCACGAGCCCGACGCCCTTGCCGGAGCGCGTGGGCGCGAACGCCATCACATGCTCTGGGCCCTCATGACGCAGATAGGCGCCGCTCTTGTCCGAAGTCTTGCCGAGGAACACACCTGCCGGCTTCGTCAGTCCGACCTTGTCGATCTCCTCACGCTCGGCCCAGCGCGCGGAACCGTAAGTTGTGACGCGCTTGGCCATCCGCGCGCGCCATACGGCCATCGCAATGGCTGCGCCCGTCGCCGACATCCCGCTCAATGCGGCTATGACCCCACCACGCTTGAACACCTGGGGCGCATAGGTCTCGTAGGAGTACCACCACGCGAACAGCTTCCACGGCTCGTAGACTGGCACGCCGGAAACCTCGAACCACCAGGGCCCGAGCCTCGATTGGTAACCCAGCGCGTGCGCCGTCCACTGCGTGGCCGCCCACACCCCGCCCAAGGCGACGCCGAGCACCACGAATATCTGTCCGAACAGGATGCCGGTCGCTGCTGTCGGCATAGGGCGCCACCTCCCAGGCGTATGAGTTCCAGCACATGTGTGCCGCTGCGGCACGCAGGCATGAGTCTGGAATCAAGCCGCCGGGCGGCACACCCATGGGGGCGTGGCGTGGCGTACGTTGGCGTGGGACTGGCTTGCGACTCCTTCTTCTGCTGAGTGCATGAGCCTTCAGGCTGTCATGACGGGAGCATTCCACGGGCAGCTCGACAACTCCATGGCTGTTGGAGCGAGGCAGTTCGCCTTGCAATCCCGCACCGTAACGTTCAGTTCAAAGCTGTGGCGTGGGTAAGAAACTGTTGCAGCGATTCGGGCAGGCCATTGCGCCGGTGCTTGTGCAGCACGTAGGTTGTGAAGTGCACCGGTTCGGCGAGCGGCACGACCACGACGTCCGTACGTCGCAGTGCCCGCATGTGGTCAGCATCTGCAACCCCAACCCCCTGACCTGCCGCCACACGGGTCAGATAGCCAGTCAGTGTGCGAGCCTCCCCGACGATTGTCGGAGCTACAGAATATCGCCGACGTACCGCCTTCATCTGCTGACATAGTCCTGGATGGTAGGAAGCACTGCAGGCGATGGCGGGGAAGGATGACAACTCGGCAAGGGAAACCACCTCGCGGCAGGCGAGTTCATGTGCTCTTGGAAGCAACGCCACGATGGGGCTCATCCAGGCCACATGTTGTGCGATGGCTTCACTATCTGGCAGGCCGAAGGAGAACCCTGCATCCATCTCCTCGCTGCGCAGCGCGGCCAAGAGTTCTGCCGGGCGCATTTCCGTCAGCTCCACTGGGATATCGGGGACAAGCTCCCGCCAGCGGGTCAGGCATTCGGCCAGCCTGGGCTGCACCGTGCTGTCGTCCGCGCCGATGCGCAAGGGCTCGCGATAGCGTGCATCGGTTTCGCGTATGACGCGTTTAATGCGCTCCAGACGCAAGAAAAGTCCTCGCGCATGATCAAGCAATTTGGCACCTGCGGGAGTGAGCTCGAGTCTGCGGGGCTTTCGAATTAAAAGAGCCACGCCCATTCGGTCTTCCAGGTCACGGACGGTTCGCGACAGTGGAGTCTGGTCGATATGGACTCGCTCGGCGGCGCGACGGAAGCTCAGTTCCTCTGCAACGGCCATGAAATGGCGAAGGTGGCGCAGTTCGATCATCTGCGCGCGAGCAATGAGGCAAGACAGAACTCGGTCACGGGCGGCCATGGTGCCGATGTCGGAGCGAGCCGCTTCGAACTTTCGAGTTGCGGTGCCATCTCAATCAACCGATCAAGTCATCCTAGTCGCGATCTTGGCCGAGATTCGCGAAACGCGCGGGGTCACGGCGCTTGAGTCGACCTGCCGCCAACCACCCGACAGACGCTGCGATCGGCAACAGACCGATCAAAGCGAGAGCACTCCTTTCGCTGGCGCCCGTCAAAATATGGAAGTTCGCAACCGCAAGCACCAGGACCACGCAAAGCCCCATTCCCGCCAACGCCGGCAGCAGCAGGATCCGGACCTTGCCATAACCGTGCGATGCGCGGCGAAAGAACCTAATCACCGAGATCGCGGTGGCGATCATCAGCAAGAGCACACAGACCGTGGCCAGGTTACTCAGCCACGAGAACATCGTCAGGACCGGATCTGCACGGGCCACGGCGAAGCCGATCACCACGGCGGCGCACAAGGCCGTCTGCAACAGCGAAGCAATATGCGGGCTCTTGTGCCTGGGATGTGTCCAGCCGAGCCGTGATGGCAGCAAGCGTTCACGTCCCATCGAGTAGAAATAGCGCGCGGTCGAGTTGTGAAATGCGATCAATCCTGCATAGATACTGACGATGAACATGCCGCGCAGGATCATGGTCAAATGCGATCCCGCATAGGTATCTGACAAGGTGTACAGGAAATTCGTTGGGTCACCCAAGGCAGCAACCGTGGCAGCGACCTTGTCAGTGCCGGCACCCAGCACCAGGCACCACAGCGAGAACGAGTAGAAGCCGCCCACGAGCAACAGCGCGGCGTATGTGGCGATCGGGATGCTGCGTTTGGGATCCTTGGCTTCCTCGCTATAGATAGTCGTCGCCTCGAAGCCTATGAAGGCCGCAAAGCAGAAGAGCAATCCGATGAACGGGTTTCCGCCAGCGATCACCTGCGGGGTGAAGGACTTGAAGTTGATACCGTCCGCCCCTCCCTGGCTGAGAATCAGCACATCAAGAATCAGCACCACCGCATATTCCGCAACGACGAAGCCGGCCAGCACCTTCGCGGAGAAGTCGATCTGGCGATAGCCGAAGTACGCTACCGTCGCCATGGCTGCCAGTGCGCAAGCCCACCATGGAACACTCAGCCCAAACTGGGCAAGCAAGGCCTCGGACGAGACAGCGCCCAGCAGGCCGTATAGCCCGAATTGCAGTGTGAGGTAGCCCAGGATCGCCACCATCGCCGCAGCGCCGCCGGCGCTTCCACCAAGGCCGCGGGCAACCATGGCATAGAAGCCCCCTGCACTCGTGACGCAAGTGGCCATCGCCGTGTAGCCCGCGGCGAACAGCAGCAGCAGCGCCAGCGCCACAACAACCAGCGCGGGCGTGCCGGCACCGTTGCCCAGCATGATCCCAAGTGGAAAGCCGCCAGCGACAACGCTCAATGGGCTTGCCGCCGAGATCACCAGCAGTGTGATGAACCCCGCGCTGAGCGTTGAACGGCGCAGAGTGGTGGAGCGGACTGCGGCAGCCTCCTGTGGCCGCTCCAACAAGGTGTTCATAACTTCCATGTACTGTCTCCTGACTCGGCATGCGATGTTCGAAGCCGGAATTGCGGGTGGGCGCGAACCTGCTCGGTTGCAGCAGAGGGGTGGCCGGCAGTCTATGAATAGAAGCCTGCTGCGCGGTATCCCGGATCGGCAAGCCATTGCGCGGCCGTTGTGCGCGAGACCAGTCGTGGCACATCCAGCCGATGCTTCATTCGCTGAAAGTGAACCGCCCCTCGGCTGCCAATTGGGTCAGCGGCAGTCGTCCGTTGGGCATCTCGCGAGCGCGCAGCCCCTCGGCAAGCAAGGCCTTGTCGCCCTGCTTGCCAATCGCCAACACCGTTTCCAGCGCGTAGGTGTCTGGAATGCCTGCGGCCTTTCGCAGCCGATCTGCATCGAAGCCCGCCATCCCATGGGCGGACCAGCCCGCGAGCGTGGCCTGGAAGGCGATGCTGGCCCACGCCGCGCCGGCATCGAACGAATGCCATGCGTTGGGCGCGGCATCTGTCTGCCCTGGAAACACGGCTTGCCTGGCCGACACGATGACCACCAGTGCAGCTGCATGCTGGGCCCAGCCTTGGTTGAATTCCACCAGCGTAGCAAAGATCGGCTCCCAACTGAGGGTCTCGCGCTGCGCATAGATGAAGCGCCATGGCTGCGCGTTGTATGCCGAGGGTGCCCACCGAGCTGCTTCCAGCAGGCTCAGCAGCATGGGCCTGGCAATCGGCTCGCCCGTGAATGCGCGCGGCGACCAGCGGTCGACGAACAGGGAATTGATCGGGTGATCGGGCTGGCGTGCTTCAGTCATGGTTTCCTAGTTGAGTTGATTCGTTCGCGGGCTCTCGATTCCCGCCATGTTGATGTACTTGATGACCAAGTAGTCCTCGATGCCATGGCGCGATCCCTCGCGTCCGAGGCCCGATTGCTTGACACCGCCGAACGGCGCCACCTCGTTGGAGATCAGCCCGGTGTTCACGCCAACCATGCCGTACTCGAGGCGCTCCGCGACACGCCACACGCGGCCGAGATCGCGTGCATAGAAATAGCTTGCCAGGCCGAATTCGGTGTCGTTCGCCATCGCGACGACTTCGTCTTCTGTCTCGAAGCGAAACAGGGGCGCGAGCGGCCCGAAGGTCTCCTCGCGCGCGACGCGCATGGCCTGGGTGACGCCCACGAGCACGGTCGGCTCGAAGAAGCTGCGCCCCAGCGCATGCCTGCCGCCACCGGTGATCACCTGCGCCCCTCTTTCTAGCGCGTCAGCCAGATGTTCCTCGACCTTCCGCACGGCCGCGTCGTCGATCAACGGCCCGATGCGTACGCCCTCCTCCTCGCCGGACCCCACCTTCAGCGCCTTCAGCGCGTCCGCCAACTTGCGTGCAAACTGGTCGTAGACCTTGGAGTGCACGTACAGCCGGTTGGCGCATACGCAGGTCTGGCCTGCATTGCGGAACTTGGACACGATGGCCCCTTCCACCGCGGCGTCGAGATCTGCATCTTCGAAGACGATGAAAGGTGCATTGCCTCCCAGTTCCATCGACACCTTCTTTACTGTCGCCGCGGTCTGCTGCATCAGATGTCGCCCGACTTCGGTGGAGCCGGTGAAACTAAGCTTGCGCACCAACGGATTGGTCGCCAACTCCGTCCCGATGTCGCCAGCCGACCCGGTGACTACCGACAGCACGCCCGAAGGAATCCCTGCACGTTCGGCCAACGCCGCGAGAGCAAGCGCCGTCAACGGTGTCTGGCTCGCCGGCTTGACGACCATGACGCAACCCGCGGCCAATGCCGGTCCCGCCTTGCGCGTGATCATCGCAGCGGGAAAATTCCAGGGCGTGATTGCCGCGCACACACCCACGGGCTCCTTGGTCACCACGATCCTCTGGGTGGAGATCGGCGAAGGAATCGTCTCGCCGTAGACCCGCTTGGCCTCCTCGGCGAACCATTGGATGAAGGACGCCGCGTAGGCAATCTCGCCGCGCGCTTCCGCCAGCGGCTTGCCTTGCTCGGCAGTCATGATTCTGGCGAGGTCGTCCTGGTTCTCCAGGATCAGCGCGTGCCAGCGCGCCAGCAGCGCCGAGCGGTCATGGGCCGTGCGCGCGCGCCATGCGGGCCACGCACCATTCGCGGCGTCGATCGCCTGGCGGGTTTCGGTGGCACCCAGGCGCGGTACGTGAGCCACCACGGCGCCACTGGCGGGGTTGGTGACGGCGATGGTTCGGGCGGCAGATATCCACTGACCCGCCACGAAGCATTGCTCTCGAAGCAGAGAAGGGTCTCGCAGGTTCAACATGGTGCAGGAACTCGGGGTTGAGGTTTCAGATCTGGGTGATCAGCTTGGTCACCAGGAAGCTGTCGAAGGACTCGGTGCCGCCCTCGCTGCCGAAGCCGCTGTCCTTCACGCCGCCGAAAGGCAGCTCGGGATGCGCCATGCCGGAATGGTTGATGTTGACCATGCCGGCCTCCAGTTCGTTGGCCACGCGCGTCGAGGTCTGGATCGACTGCGTGAAGACGTAGGCAGCCAGGCCGAAAGGGAGCGCGTTGCCCAGGCGCAATGCATCGTCCACCGTATCGAAACGCGCGAGGGCGGCCAGGGGTCCGAATGGTTCCTCACGCATGACGCGAGCGTGCTGCGGCACGTTAGCGATCACGGTCGGCTCGTGAAAATGGCCGCGCTCGCCCAATGTACCGCCGCCTGCGAGCACCTGCGCGCCCGCCTGCACTGCGTCGTCCACGAGTTCGCGTATGGCTTGCAGGCGCCTCTCGTGGATCAGTGGCCCCATTTGGACGCCCTCTTCCAAGCCATGGCCCACCTTCACGCCGCGCATCGCATCGGCGAAACTGGCCACGAAGCGGTCGTGGATGCCTGCCTGGACAAAGAAGCGCGAGGGCGAGACGCACACTTGGCCGGCATTGCGGGTCTTCAGTCGCGCAAGCAGGGTCGCGGCCTGCTCTACGTCAGCATCATCGAATACCAGAACCGGCGCATGACCGCCGAGTTCCATGTTCATTCGCTTCATGTGCGAGCCCGCGAGCGCCGCGAGATGCCTGCCCACCGGAACCGAGCCGGTGAACGAGACGACCCGCACCAGGGGCGATTCGATCAATTGGCGCGAGATCTCGCTTGGCACGCCCCACACGATGTTGAACACGCCTTCGGGCAGTCCCGCGTCGTGGAACAAGCGAGCCATCGCCACAATGGCGCTTGGCGATTCTTCCGGCCCCTTGAGCACGACGGTGCAACCGGCGCCGATCGCGGCCACGACCTTCTTCATCGCCTGGCCAAATGGAAAGTTCCAAGGGCTGAATGCGACGCAGACGCCTGCCGGCTCGCGCACCACGAGCTGGCGCACCGCGGGATTGCGCGATGGCACGACACGGCCGTAGATGCGACGGCATTCCTCCGCGTGCCATTCGATATGCTCGACGGCGTTGAGCACCTCGGCCACTGCTTCCGGCAATGGCTTTCCGTTGTCCAGCGTGATGCCATGCCCGATCTCGCTGGCGCGCTCGCGTGCCAGCGCTGCCGCCTTGCGCAACACCTCGGAACGCTCCATCGGCGAACTGCGCCGCCAGGACTGGAACGCCCGGTGTGCGGCCCTCAGTGCCGCATCGACGTCCTCGCGCGTTGCCCAGGGCAGGCGCCCGAGCAGATCAAAGGTGGCGGGATCACGCACGTCCTGTCCTGGACGGCCATCGCCATTCAGAAAGCGGCCGCCGACATAGAGGGAAAGCTCGGGATACAACATCATGGTTTCCTCAGGCATGCGCCGGCAAGCGGGACTGCTCGGAGGCGCTCGCCGAGCCGGCGAAAACAGAGCCAGTTGGCGGCAGTACGGTTTCGCAAAATGTCGAAAGCTGCGGCACCGAATCGCCCGCCTTGCCAGCGGCCGCGATGAAGCGGTCCGGGCGGATCAGCACCCAGTCGACACCTTTGGCCTGGAACCAGAAGTGCAGCGTGTTCTCCACGTCCTCGATCACTGTTCCCGATGGCTGGACCGGCACGTGAGAACAGGCCTCGCTCCTGATGCTGCGCGAGCGCACGCCGACATAGTGGTCGCAGCCCAGACGCTCGAGCTGCTCCCGCAAACAGGCGGGTGCACCCGCCAGTGCGTCGCCGCACCAGCTCAGCAGCGCGAAGCGCGCACCGACCATATCGTCCAGGCGCTGGGTGCGCCCGGCTTCGCGCTCGACGTTGGGTTGGATGAACATGCGCCCCACCAATTCGTCGCTCCGCGCATCGCCACTGTTCAGGACAACACCCTTTGTAAAGCGCGGCATGGGTTTGAACTTCATCTGCAGCACGTAGTCGCGCACGCGCGGAATGTTCTTGATGGACAGGAAGAAACGGTCACGCATCCAGGCCACGAAGCGGTTGCGCTGGGACAGCACGGAGCCGAACAAGTCCGCCAGATCGATCATCGCCTTGGCGTGCGCGTGGCGCTCTTCGTGATAGCTCGCCAGCAACCCGGGCTTCATCCGTCCCTGCAGGATCCAGGCTAGCTTCCAGGCCAGGTTGAAGGCGTCGCGCAGGCCCGCGTTCAACCCCTGGCCGATCCATGGCGGCGTGATGTGTGCAGCATCCCCGGCCAGGCAAACGCGCCCGACGACGAACGCGCCGGCCACGCGAGAGTTGTGCGTGTACACGCGGGCGCGGATCACGTTGAGCTTGTCGGGTTCTGCCACATGCCGGCCCAGCAGTTCTCGCACCTTCTCAGGCTGCAGCATCTGCTCGCCGTCTTCGCCCGGAAACAGCATGAACTCCCAGCGCCGCAGCCCATAGGGGAGCCTCAGGCACACGTAGGGCCTTTGAGGCTCGCAGTGCAACGCGGTATAGGGCGCGTCCAGGGGATCGTGGTCGCATTCGATCACCACCCACTTGGCTGGATGCGTGCGCCCTTCGAAAGGCAACTTGAGGATGCCTTCGCGCACTATGCTGCGTCCGCCGTCGCATGCCACGAGGTAGCCTGCGCGCACCCGGTGCTCGGCCCCCTCTGCGTCGCGCAAGGTCGCCGTCACGCCCTCATCGTCCTGGACCAGATGAACCAGTTCCACGCCGGGACAAAGGTTCACGTGCGGGAAGCGTTCGAGCCCCTGGCGCAGCGTCAGCTCGCCGAGCGGCTGTGAAAAGAGATTGCGGCGAAACCAGCCGAACTCGCGCGTGCTCGGCAGGATCTCCGCAAAACAGCGCTTGCCGGCGGTGTACATGCGCATCGGCACGTTCTGGATCATGTCGCGCAGCATCGCCTCGGCCAGGCCGGCCGCCTGGAAGGTGCGCAGCGCCTCATCGTCGAGGCCCACCGCGCGGGGATAGTTCAGCACCTGCAGGTTGCGCTCGACGACCAAGCAAGCGGTGCCGTAGTGGCCCAACAGGTTGGCGATGGAGACGCCGACCGGGCCCGCGCCGACGATCAGCACCGGAATGTCCGTGGGGATTTTCATAGGTTCTTGTCTCCGTGCCCGCCGACTCAGGCGGCGGTGAGAAGGCGGCTGTCCTGCCGGACCAGCAAGTGGCGCACGCTCTTGCGAAACTCCGTGAAGCTGGCGTCGGCCATCAACTGGGCACGTCGACGCGCGCGCTCTTCATGGCTGTCATAGGCCCAGAGAAAGACAAGCTGATTGAGATCACCACTCTCCGGCGTCATCAGCGTCACCAGGTTGCCCAGCATGCGGGTCTGCAGCGCTCGCGCCGTCTCGTTGTAGATGCGCAAGTACTCGCGCGTGCCGCCTGGTACGAGGGTATAGGTTCGAAGTTCGTGGATCACGGTGCGCCCTTTCCTGCATGGAACAGACCCCGATCGAGAAAATGGGATACCGCCTGCTGGAACAAGGCCGGCTGGTCGTCATGCACGTAGTGGCCGGCGTCCGGGATCTCGATGCTCGCGATGCGCGGATTCAACGCCTGCATGCGCTCGACCATCGACGGCTGCAGGTAGTCGGATCGCCCCCCGCGGATCACCAGGGTCTCGCAACCGATGGCCGACAGGCACGGCTCAAGATCAACGACACGCGCCGGGTCGGGGTTCAGCCGCGTCGCCGCAATGCCGGCATGGTCGTAGCGCCAGGTGTAGCCGCCCTCGCGCAGGGGCTTGAGCATGCTGTGCAAGCGCTGCTGCCGGGCCTCTTCGCTCACCGTGGGACGCAGCGCCCGCATGAATTCGCCGGCGGCCTCCCAGGACTCGAAGCGCTCCGGCGTCGTTGCGAGTTCCTTGCGGATGCGTGTCGCGCCGTCGCTCGTCTCGAAGGCGCCGGGGCCGGCGTCCTCGATCACCAGGCGCCGCACACGCCCGGGATGGCGCGCGGCATAGACGATCGCGTTGATGCCTCCCATGGAGTGACCCAACAGGTCGAAGCGGTCGAGCCCCAACTGTTGAACGATGGCCTCCACATCCGCCACGTAGGCGTCGGCATAGTAGTTGTGAGCGGGGTCCCAGTCAGAGCCGCCGCGCCCGCGCTGATCGAACGCAATGACGCGGAAGCCGGGATGCAGGGCCGCCGCGATGCCAGCGAAGGTCTCGGCGTAGCCGCGAATGCCGTGGAGCATGACGACGGGCCATCCCTGTTCCGCCCCCCACTCGCTGACGTGGAAGTTCAGCCCCGACAGGGCCAGCATGTAGTCGCGCCGCTCCATGTGCGTCTTTCAATACAAGCCGTCCTGGCCCTTGACCTCGGAGGCCTTCAGGCCCCCCAGCCGCGCGTTGAGGCGTCCGCGGGTGGCGAAAGCCCAGCAGACGATGACCTCGTCGCGGTTGGGGCCGTCGCTGAACTGGGCGGTCACGGTGTCGTAGTGCGAACGCACGTACAGCGCGTCCTTGTGCGCCAGCGGGATGTCGATCGCGGCGCCGGGACCGCCACGCTTTCCGGTGGAAGGCACCCAGGACTTGCCGCCGCCGAGTGCGTCGCGGATCGGGTTGGCTGCCGGATTGGTGAGCAGCGCGTTGCCATGCTCGTACTCGCCGTCGATGCCCACGAGGCAGGCCTTGCCGTAGCTCTCGATCGCGCGGCCCTGGGCAGCCTCCTGGATGCGGCGACCGAACTCGCGCCCCAGTTCAGGCGACGGCTCGATCCAGGCAGACAGGTCCTGGACGAACCTGCCGGCGAACGGGTTGTGGATGGAGGCCGCAATGACGATCTTGCGCAGTGGGTCGCCATCGGCCGGCGCGCCGGTTTCGCCTGCGAGGGTGTCCTCGATCTGCAGGTACCACTTGCGGATGTGAAAGACGCTGAAATTGGCTGACTTGGTCATGAGAATGATGTGTGAATGTTGAAGAACAGGAAGGGGAAAGCGCGCCGCACTCAGTCGTACAGCGGCTCCAGTTCGAAGTGGTCGCTAGGCGCGTTGTAGTTATGCAGCACTCGCTTGCCCTCCTCATCGTCGTGGACGGTTTCGCAGAAGAACTCGAAGCGATGACCATCCGGGTCGTTGAAGTACAGGCCGTAACCCACCTTGTGGTCGGTGGTCTTGATCACCTCCACTCCGGCCTTGAGCAGTTGCCCGTAGAGCCGCCGCAGTTCCGTGATGTCGCCATCGATTTCCAGGCCGTAGTGCTGCAGCGCACAGCCGCCCACAACGATGCCCGGCTCCGGGCGGATCAACGCGATGTCATGGTGCTTCTGTCCGAAGCTCATGAACACCCACTGCTCGCCGCGCGCGGTTTCCTGCATGCCCAGCACGCGCTCGTACCAACTTGCCGATGCGAAGGGGTTCGACACAAAGAGCGAGAGGTGCGTGCGGCGAATCTTCGGGCGCACGGTCCGGGTCGTCGTATCAGTCATGTGGCTTCGCCCCGAGAGTGGATTTCGGGTGCGCCTTGACGGCGGCGACGACCGGCGTCCATGCCACTGCGGTGATCTCGCTGAAGTCGCGCCAGTCCTTGAACCAGGTTTTTCCCGCGTCCATGGAACGGAAGAGGTGGCCGTATTTGGTGCCGGCCAACACAAACTGAGGGTCTGCGGCGTGCGTTCCCAACGCCCAGAACGTGGAGTTGGGCACCGCATGAAGCAGTGCCGCCGACCATGTCGCGCCACGGTCGAGCGAGCGGTAGATCTGCGTGCGCGTGCCCGGCGTGCCATCGCCGATGGCCACCAGCAGCACGTCCTCCGCGCCCTCCAGAGGTGCGAGCGTGCGGGTGTAGTACATGCCATCGAAGCGATCGGCCGAACTTTCCGCGGCCCACGGCCCGTAGCCACCGTCGCGGTTGGTATAGACCGAATTCACCGTGGCGAGCAGATGGGTCTTGGGCCGGCCGCCGCGGGCCGGAAGGATGGTGATGGCGTGGATGTCGCCGTTGAGGATGCCGCTTTGCGCATCGTCCGCGCGGCGCCAGGTCTCGCCCTGGTCCAGGCTGTGCCAGGCACCGCCCTCCTCTACGCCGAACCACACCGCGCCGTCATCGGCGTCCACGCAGATGGTGAGGATCCGCGGACGGTTTACGCCGCCGCAGAACTCCGGCAATTCGATGCCAAGCCGCGTCCAGCTCTGACCCCCATCGAGCGAGCGGAACATCGCGGCGCGAGAAGGCGCGCCCGTTCCTGCGTAGATGACACTGGAGTCGCGCGGGTCGATCGCGATGGACCAGACATGCATTCCGTTCGCGGGCGATTCGAGGCGCCTGAAATGCGCACCCGCGTCTTCGCTCAGGCAAATGCCGGCGTCCGCACCCGCGAAGATCCGGTTCGGGTCCCGAGGGTCCACCAGAAGACTTCGCACGACGCCATCGAACTCGATGGCTTCCTTCAACCCGAGGCGATGCCATGTCGCGCCGTCGTCTGCGCTGCGCAGGATGCCCTGCCCCGCGGTTCCCACAAGAATCGTTCCTTGCATGATTGAGTGCTCCTTCGCTTTGCTCAGATGAAGATGCCGCGCGTGATGCCGCCGTCCACCGCGATCGACTCTCCGGTGATCGCGCCCGCTCGTTCGGAGGCGAGGAACAGCACGGCATCGGCAATCTCGTTGGGCTGCAGCACGCGGCGAATGGGCGTGGCCTTGGCGTAGTTCGCCTCCACCTGATCCGGCGTGAGGCCCTGTAGCTTGGCCTCCTTGGCGTAGAGCTCGTAGATGTGCGGTGTTTCCACCACGCCGGGATGGATCACGTTGACCGTGATACCCGACGGGCCGAGTTGGTCGGAAAGCGTCTTGGTCAAGTGGCAGATCGCCACGTTGCGCATGCCCGAGAGTTGCTTGCTGCCGCGGCCCGTGAGGCCGCCGATGTTGATGATGCGGCCGAAGCCGCCCTTGCGCATGTGGGGCGCGGCCGCCTTGGCGCAGCGCATGTAGCCCACCACCTTGATGTTGATGTCTTCCAGCAGCCCTTCGGGGCTGGCGTTCTCGATCTCGCTGCGCACCAGACCGCCCGGGTGGGCAGCCCCATTGACGAGAATGTCGATTCGGCCGAAATGCGCCGCGACCCTGCTCATCATGGCGTCGACCTGCTCGGTGCTGCTGACATCCGCGGGCGCAGCAAGAATCTCGATGCCGGTTTGTTCGCTGATTTCGCGCGCCGCCTGTTCGAGCGGTTCCTTGCTGCGCGCCACGATCGCCACGCGCACGCCTTCGGCCGCCAGCGCCTGCGTCACGGCCCGGCCAATGCCAAGGCTGCCGCCGGTCACGACCGCGACCTTGCCCCTGAGTTTCAGATCCATATGTTCTCCTTGATTGATGCAGGCCGCCTGCCGGCGCCCGGACGTTGCGCCCTCAAAGGGCCATTTCGATGAGCGCAGGGCCGCTTCGCCCGAACGCGCGTTGAAGTTGTTCGGTCAGTTCTTGGGCGGTGTGCGCGCGCGTTGCGGGGACGCCGTAGGCCTCGGCAAGCCCCACCCAGTCGATGCGCGGGTGATCCAGCGCAGTCAGGGCCTCCGCCCGTGTGCCGAGCGCCGCGCCATCGCGCCGCAGTTCGTTGCGCAGGATGGCGTACTGGTGGTTCGCTGCGATCAGCACGACCACGTCGAGGTCTTCATGCGCGAGCGACCACAGCGTCTGGATCGTGTACTGGGTGCTGCCGTCCGACAGCAGCCCGACCACCTTGCGCTCCGGGCAGGCGATGGCCGCGCCCATCGCCACGGGAAGCCCCTGCCCGATGGCACCTCCGGTGTTGGTGAGCGTGGTATGCGGACGGGCGGCCGAAGACGCCGCATAGAAGGGGTAGCCGCAAGTCCCGCCCTCAACCGAGACGATCGCGCCCGCCGGCAATTCGCGCGCCAGAACCGCTGCGATCCTGGCCGGCGTCAGCGCGCCCTCGGGCGCGTCCGGCAGCGACGACACGGCCGCCTGGTAGGCCGGCGCCCCCAGGGCATCGGCCATTTCCTCGAGCCGCCCGGCCACTGGCTGCCCCGGCTCGCTGATGACCAGCAACCGTTCGGCATCGACCAGCAAACTCGGGTGACCCGCATAGCCGAAGTACGTCACCGGCGGCAGCGCGCCGACGAGCACGACGAGTTCGGCCGCATCCAGCACTTCGCGCGCCGGCTCGGGAAAGTAGGACAACCGATCGAAGGCCGGCAGCCCCTGCCCGCGCTCTGAACGCGACGGAAAGGTCTCGGCATAGGCCTGTGCGCCCAGCAGCGTGCACAGGCGGGCCGTCGCGCGCTGAGCGCGCTGACCCAAGCCAGAGAGTTCTCCGCCACCGCCCAACAGGAAGACCACGCGCCGCGCTGCGCGCAGGCGCTCGATGCATTGTGCTGTGTCGGGGCCGCCCTCGGCGCTCGTGCTGGTGGCGCCAGGCCTTTCGATCTTGGCGGCCTGCGTGACATCGCCCGCCTGAAAATCGGCGGGGAAGATCAGCGTCGTGCCGCGCCCACCTGCTGCAACGCTTTGTCGCACAGCCTCGGCGGCCGCGGCCGCGCTGTCGTCGACACTGTCGATGCGGTGCACCCAGCCAGAGACGGGCCGCGCGAGCGATTCGATGTCGGAGGTCAGCGGCGCGTCATATGGCAAATGCCAGCTGGCGTGATCGCCGACGAGGTTGACGATCGGCGTACGTGCGCGCCGCGCGTTGTGCAGGTTCGCGATGCCGTTGGCAAACCCCGGCCCCAGGTGCAGGAGCGTTGCCGCGGGACGCCCGAGCATGCGGCCGTACCCGTCGGCCGCTCCCGTGCAGACGTTTTCCTGCAGGCCGACCACGCACCGGATTTCATCGCGCTGCTCCAGTGCACGCACCAGGTCGAGTTCGGTGGTGCCCGGATTGGCAAAGCAGGTGTCCACACCTTCGCCTGCAAGCGCGAGCCAGAGCGCCTCGGCGCCGGTCATTTTCTTCATTGCCTTGTTCCTCTTATTGCACCTTGATGCCGCGCTCGCGCACCAGCTTGCCGACACGCTCGGCGTCGACGGCGATCTGCGCGTCGAGCTCTGCGGGCTTGGAAGCCCCGGCCCGCAGGCCTCGGGCGGACGCCCAGGCCTGCAGGTCGGGAGCGGCCAGCACCTTGGCCAGGGCTGCGTTCATTCGCGCCAGGATTTCTGCAGGGGTGCCTGCCTTGGCATGCAGCGAGTAGGAGGTGGACAGCAGCATGTCGGACCCGCCGGCCTCGGTGATCGTCGGCACATTCGGTGCCACCGGCGTGCGCGCGCTGGCGCCGACAGCCAGCAGCTTCAGGCTGCCCTTTTGCACATGGGGCAGCAGAGCCTCCACGCCGCCCGACGTCGCCACCACCTGGCCACCGAGCATGGCGGGAATGACTTCCGCGAGCGCCTTGTACGGCACGTGCAGGAACTGCACGCCGGTGCCTGCTTGCAGCAACTCCATGTTCAGGTGCATGACGCTGCCAACGCCGCCGGTGCCGAACGGCACCTCCCCGGGATGCGCCTTGACGTAGGCGATGAAGGATCTGAAATCGTTGGCAGGCACCTGCGCACTGGCCACGAGATACAGATTCACGTCGGCGATGTTGCTGACCGAGACGAGATCCTTCCGGGGGTCGAACGGCAGCGGCTGGTAGAGCAGCGGATTGACCGTGAGGGTGAGCCGGTCGACCAGCAGGAAGGTATAGCCGTCGGCCGGCGACTTCACTACCTCCGACGTCCCGATGATCGCGTTGGCCCCCGCCTTGTTTTCCACGACGAAGGCGGTCTTGAGCTCCTTCGCCATTCCTTCCGTCACCAGGCGAGCCATCACGTCCGGCCCCGTACCTGGCGGGTACGGAACGACGATGCGGATCGGCCGGGATGGCCAACCGCCCTCGGCCCAGGCTGGAGCCGGGGCCAGACACGCGGCGAAAAGCATCGCCAGGGCGGCACATGTTTGCCGAAAGCAATTCCTGTTCATCTCGAACTCCTGAACACCCCGACTGACGACGTTCGGCTTCGAGCGGGGCGTGCGCTCGCTGGGCCGGGGCCAACGGCCCGACTACCCCTGCCAGAGCTCTTGCATTCTGCGAGGAATTTTGCAAGTTTATCGATTAGACAAAACAATGCAATATTGTTTGTCATTTTCACGCGCATAACATGCACATTTTTCTCAATATGAGATATTGATCGATCATTTCGAAGCGAGCAAGAAGCCGACAACGGCGCCGATGCTTCGATTAACCTTCCGGGTTTGCCAAGACATGCCGCCCACCCATGACGCCACGCGCTGCCAACGCCCATGAATAGCCTCAGCCGCATGCTCGAGGTGCTGAATCTGTTCAAGCCGGAACAGCCCGTGATTGACATCGAGGTCATCTGCTCGCAGTTGGGTTACACGTCCGCGAGCGCATACCGCTATGTGAAGGAGCTGTCCAACGCGGGCCTGCTCGTTCGCCTGCCCCGCGGTTACGCCCTGGGGCCGCGAATCATCGAACTCGATCGGCACATGACTCAGTTCGACCCATTGCTGGCAGCCAGCCGCGACATCGTGGGCGACCTGATCGCCCAGACCCATCTGGAACTGCTGATCAGCGAGCTCTACGACTCGACCGTGATCAACATCCTGCAGCGCTCCGGTGCCGACGAGCAGGCGCTGAACTTCGGACGCGGCAGACCCATGGACTTGTTTCGCAGCGCGACGGCCAAGGTGATCCTGGCGTACCTGCTGCCGCGTCAGTTGAAGCGGCTCTTCGACAACGCCGCGCCAGGAGACCTGGAGCGCATCGGGCTGACCTGGAAAGACTTCTCCAAGGCCATGCTGCGCATCCGCAAGGACGGCTACTGCATCAGCGAGGGCGAACTCGATCCCGGCAAGAGTGGTATCGCCGCGCCGATCTTCGACGAGAAGGGACGCATCCTCGGCAGCATCACCCTGGCGGGAAACTCCGAACGGTTCAATGCCTTCAACCGGGAGTTCCTCTCGACGCTGATGATCGACGCCGCGCGCAAGATCACGTCGCGGATCGCTGGCTAGGGCGGCCAACTCGGCACTCCCTTTAGCTCACGAACGCACCGAGTCTGGCGCAAGGTTTGTCATGGCCGTCAATCGGCCACCTTGATCTTGCGCTCCGAGACCACGCGCTGATAGGTCGCCTTGCCTTGGGTGATTCGCGCCTGCATCTGTTCGGGAGTGCTGTAGGCCGCGGTGAAACCCAGGTTGTCGAATGCGTGGCTGACCGCGGGCGCCGCAAGCGCCGTCTTCATGGCGCCGTTGAGCTTCGCCAGTACTTCCAGTGGCGTCCCTCCGGGCGCGAGCAGGCCGAAGAAGCCGGTAATGGCCAGGTCGGGCAGTCCCACTTCCAACGCGGTGGGAATGGACGGGAACAGCCGGTCGCGCGTGTCGCCCGTGATGAACAGCGGCACCAGTTGATTGGAGCGCAACGCGCCGATGAGCGGCGAGACGACCTCGTCCATCAGTTGGGCATCACCCTTCAGAAGCCCCTCCTTCGCCGAGGCGGCCCCTCTGTAAGGCACGTGAACCAGTTGGATGCCGGTGACCGACATGAGTATTTCGCCCAGCAGATGATTGCTCGACCCCGTCCCGGCCGATGCGAAGTTCAACTCACCAGGCCGTCGCTTTGCCAGCGCGACAAATTCAGCCAGCGTTTTCGCGCCGGTGGCAGGCGTCGTCACGAAGACAAAGGGCTGGGTCGCGCCAAGGCTGACGGGAGCCAGGCTCGCCGCATGCCCCTGGTCCGGATAAAGCACCGGCCCAGCCGTCAGGGTGCTCCCGCTCCCCCAGAGAAGCGTGTAGCCGTCGGCCTTCGCCGAAGCGGCGTATTTCGTCCCGATACGCCCCCCTGCACCCGGCTTGTTGTCGACGATGACAGGCTGGCCCAGGGCGACCGAGAGTTCCTGCGCAACCGCACGGGCAGAGATATCAGTGGAGCCCCCTGGCTCGAACGAGACGACGAGCGTGATCGGCCTGGACGGATAGGCCTGGGCACCGGCCGGCTGCACGAGGGACAGCGCAGTGGCAAGGACGCAGCAAGCCAGGAAGGCCATGCGCAAAAGCGCCGGGTGCAAGCGATTCATCATCATGGGCAGCCTCTTCAAGTGAAAGGGAACGCCGAAGCCCCGCGCCGAGGCGCGCTCAAACAGTGGCAATGGGCGTGACAGGCGAACCTGCGGCACCGGGAAGATTCAATGGCGGCGCAGTCAGAAGGAAACGGCTTCGCTCGTTCTTTCTCAGCCAGCGCGCGAGTTCGCCCAATCGCCACAACTCGCCCAGGTGGATGCCGTTCTTGAAAAGGCAGTGCTCGTGAAGCGGCAGCATTGCGTGCCTGGCGCTCTGGCGCATGGCTTTGGGCATCAACTCCACCGCGAAGTTGTCCGAGATCAGCGCAGCAATGCCTGTGTCGGTGATCCACTGAAGCAACCGCTGGTCGCCGCCATTCAGGCCAGCACAGGAATGAAGCAGTTTCTCGGCGACGGGCTTCCTGTTCATGCCGAGGATCAGGTCGTCGAGGCCGGTGTAGAGGCAGACCATGTCTCCGCGCTCTATGACCACCCGATCCTCCTGCAGGATTCGCATCAGGTCCGCATAGCCGACGGGATGATTCTCCTCGCCGTAGTGGCGATTCAGGTCGATCATGACCGCGCGCCCCTGCACGCCGTGGCTGGCCAGTTGCTCGATGCCAAGCGCGCTTGCCGTCGGGTCCTCGTAGGTGTCCCATCGCACGGCGCCTTCGGCACGGCGTGCCGGCTTGACGTGCTCTCCGCCCCGGTAGCCGTTGTAGAAGACGATCTCGTCGACGCCATCACCGTCGGCGTCAAACTCCGCGCCGACGTGCGCCAAGCCGTCCCACTGCGTGGAGTACTGCGTGTGCAGGACCACGACGTCATCCGAATAGACGTCGGAATAAAAAGGATTCTCGCGGGAGAGCGCAAAGCAGAAGCACTGCTCGCCCTCGTTCTTTCCGCCCCGCAGCGTGGCGAAGCGCCGAGGGGCATGGCGGCGCGGATGCAGTGCCGTGCCGCCGGGGTAGTCCAGCGGAAGCGACAAGCTGAATGTCAGCCCCTCTTTCGCCTCCTCGAGCCCCTTCAGCACTTGCGGCCGGCCAACGAGGTTCATCGATCCGCGCTGATCGTCGTTCCCGAAGAGGCCCCAGTTCGAACCCGGCGGCCTTTGCTTCCATCGGTTCGTCATGGCGATCTTTCTTCGGGCGCCTCAGGCGGCGGCACGGGCGGCGATCTCCTGCCGCTCCGCATTCAGTGCCGCCCGAACACTCTCACGTTGCTCGATGCGTTCGAGATAGGCATTCAGGCTGGGCCATTGCGAAAGATCGATGTCGTGGACGTGGCTCCACATGGCGATGGTGTAGCAGTAGGCGTCGGCAATCGTGAAGCGATCGCCGTGCAGGTACTCGCGCCCCGACAGCACGGTGTCGAGCCAGGCCAGCCGCTTGTTCAGGTTCTCTATCGCCAGCACCCGATACGCGGGAGGCGTGGTCGGTCGGAACAACGGAGTGAAGCCCTTGTGCAGTTCCGAACCGATGAAGTTGAGCCACTCGATGACACGGTATCGGTCCATCACGGCACCGGCAGCCAGCAACCCGCTTCCCGGCTTCATGTCGGCCAGGTACTGCACGATCACCGGGCCTTCGGTCAGCAACTCCCCTGCGTCGGTCTCCAAGGTCGGAACCTGTCCCTTCGGGTTGATGGCGAAGTAGTCGCCTCCGTCTTTGAGCTTCTTGGCGCGCACATCCACCCAGATCAGTTCCAGCGGGATACCCGCTTCTCGCGCCACGATGTCGACGGCCAGCGAGCATGCGGTGGGTGTCAGGTACAGCTTCATGTGTTTCCTCAGTCAGTTGTGGGGGTCTCGCGCCATGCCAGCGCCGTCAGGTCAAATTGCCATTTTTCCCATATTCCGATAATTTATTTGTTTCGTCAACACATCACCCACGAACCCGCATCGGCCATCCACCGGAAGGCCGGGCGCAGCCTCGAGCGACGCGGCCCCTAGAATTCCCAGCCATCGCTCAGCCGAAGGGAGAGGAGACCCATACATGCCGCGTGCAAACACAAAGACCAAGCCCCTCAAGGCGACTCCCAAGACGGCCCGCAAGACGCGCTCGGTCGCCGTCAAGGTCCGCGATTCGGAGCAGGACTCCTCGAGCCTCTCCCGGATGCTGAGCACGCTTCAACTCTTCACGCGCGAGCACCCGGTGCTGTCGGCCGAGGAGATCGCCAAGGGCGCGGGCGTTCCCACCAGCACGGCCTATCGCTACGTGAAGCAGTTGGCAACGGCCGGCTTGTTGGTTCGCTGGAAAGGCGGCTACACGCTCGGGCCCAGCATCATGGAACTGGACCTGCAAATCAGGGAGTGCGATCCGGTCATCCGTGCGGCGTCCGAACCCATGCGCACACTGTGTGCGCAGACAGGCCTGAACGCGCTGCTGACCAAGCTCTATGGCAACAAGGTCATGACCGTGCACATCGAATCCACGAGCGACACGGGCTCGCTTGCCTACGGCCGGGGCCGGCCGCTGCCCCTGTTCCGAGGCTCCAGTTCCAAGGCCATCACCGCCTTCCTGCCGGCCGCCAAACTGCGCCGACTCTTCGAGAACGGCGAGGCGCAGGGCGACGAACAGCTCAACGACTGGGAGAGCTTCCACGCCAGCATGTCGAACATCAGACGCCAGGGTTTCGCCCTCTCCGTCGGAGAGCTCAACAGCGGCATCGAAGGCATCTCCGCGCCCGTCTTCATCGAATCCCGGCAGGTCGTGGGCAGCATCACCCTCATTGGCGATGCGGCGCGCATGGCACTGCTGCGCGAGGAGGTCGTCATCGAAATGGTGAAAGCTGCGGCAGCCACGGTCAGCAGCGCCCTGCAGTAACGCGCCGGTAAAGCACCGCGCTTTCGCGCCCCGGAAAAGCCGGCATTTCTTTTTTGTTTGATTTTTTCCCAAAATATGAGAAAGTTCTTCTGACACAACACTGAAAGGCCGACCATGGTGCTTCGCTTGCTCCGAGACGCGCTGAAGATCGGACTTCTGGCTGCAGTGCCGCTCTCGGCCTGGACTCAACCTCAGGCGCAAGCGTTTCCCGCAAGGCCCATCACCATGGTTGTCGGCTTTGCCGCCGGCGGAGGCACGGACACAGCGGCGCGCTTGCTGGCGCAGGACCTGGCCGCCGAGCTGGGACAGCCGGTAGTGATCGAAAACAGGGCGGGCGCCGGAGGAATGATCGGAGCCGCCGCCGTAGCCAAGGCATCTGCGGATGGCTACACACTGTTCTTCGGGTCGGGCTCGGAGTTGACCGTTTTGCCGGCCCTGAAAAAGGCGGTGCCCTATGACACGCTGAAGAGCTTCAGGCCCATCACGCAAGTGGGCACCGTGTCGTTCATGCTGGTGGCGCATCCATCAGTCCCAGCCAGCAGCGTCGGCGAGTTGACCGCCCTTGCCCGGGCGAAGCCGGGGCAGCTGAGCTTCGCGTCCTACGGCGCAGGTTCGACCAATCACCTGATCGGTGAACTCTTCGCGATCAAGACGCAGACAAAACTGCTGCACGTGCCCTACAAGGGAAGCGCAGCTGCCGCGACGGACCTGGTCTCCGGCGAGGTGCAGATTGCGTTCGATACCGTGTCGGTGATGCTTCCGTATGTGCAGGCGGGAAGGCTCAAGGCACTTGGTGTCCTGTCTGCTCAGCGCACCACCCAGGCCCCCAATCTTCCAACGATGGCCGAGGCGGGTATCCCGGACCTGGTGGTTGACGGCTGGCTTGGTGTCATGGCCCCGGCGGGAACATCCGACGCCATCGTGCAACGCCTCGACAAGGCAATCGGAAACGCACTTGCCAAACCGCAGGTCGCAGAGGCCTTGGCGCAGCGCGGCGTGAAGGTATCCGGCGAAGGTCCAGGACCGTTTCGAGCCTTCATCGAACGAGATCAGGACAAGTGGCGAAGCGTTGTCCAGCACGCTCACATTCAACTCGAGTAGCCACTCCAACCCGACAGAGCACTTTTGCCGAAACCCGCATCGACGCCGGCACACGGTCGACCACCGCCGATCGACGACCCGGACCCGGCGCCGCCGAGCGCCTTCTTACCCCACTTGCCATGCTCAAGAAAATACCTCTCGCAGCGCTTGCACTGTTTACCGCTCTCGCATCCCTCAGCGCCCAGGCCGCTCCTGCATTCCCCGCAGATCGCCCGATCGCGTTGGTCGTGCCGTTTTCCGCCGGTGGCGGGACCGACATACTTGCCAGACTTGTGGCGGCCAAGCTGGGCGCGATGATTCGGCAATCCGTTGTTGTCGAGAACAAGCCGGGTGCCAACGGTGTTCTCGCGAGTCAGTATGCCGAACGAGCGAAAGCCGATGGCTACACGCTGATGTTCGGCGGCAGCTCGACCCACGTCCTGTCGCCGCTGCTGTCTCCGAAGAAGCAGCAGATGGAACAAACCCGCAAGAACTTCTCGATGGTCGGCATCGTGGCGGAAACACCGCTTGTACTGGCCGTGAACGCCAAGTCTTCGTTCAAGAATCTCGATCAGCTGCTGAAGGCTTCGCGCGACCGCGAGCTGACTTTCGGCACCTTCGGCTCCGGGTCGTCTCCCCACATCATGGGGGCGCTGCTTGCGGCGCGAACCAATGCGCGCCTGCAGCATGTTCCGTACAAAGGCTCTTCGCCCGCGATCACCGAGTTGCTCGGCGGTCACATCGACAGCGTGTTCCTGACAGTCGCCGCGCTCAGCAGCCATGTCGAAGACAAGGAAGTGCGCGCCTTGGCGGTGACCGGGGCCCGCCGCGTGCAGACATTGCCCGACGTTCCCACATTCAAGGAAGCCGGCGTATCGGGTTTCGAAGACTCGGGTTGGTTCGCTGTGTTCGCACCCGCCGGGACTCCGGAGCCTGTCATGGACTTTCTTCACGATGCCATCGGGCGCGTGATGGCAACCCCGGAAGTTCAGGCCAAGTTGGTGGAGCTTGGATTGCGCAGCGCGAACAGCAGCCGTGCGCTCCAGATGGCCGTGTGGGAGCGATCCATCGTCGCCACGCAGGGCATCCTGACTCAGGTCAAGATCGAAACGGACCGGTAGCGAACCGTCGCATGAGATTCGACTCAATTCCTGGTCGGCACGACGCTGGCCATTTATGCACTAGAAGAAGATGAGAAATGTCATGAAGCTTTATCACGAGGTGCGCGGCTGCTCGCTGGCTGTCGATATCGTTGCGCGCGAACTGCAAATCCCTCTTGAGCTTGAATGGGTCAACATGACCACCAAGCGTCTGAAGGACGGCACCGACTACTTTCAGGTCAACAGCAAGGGAACCGTGCCCACTCTCGAAATGGCCGACGGGCAGTATCTCAGCGAAGGCGCGGTCATCATGCAGTACTTGGCAGACCAGAGCCCGGGCAGTTCGCTGCTGGCGCCCCCGGGCACGCTCGAACGGTACCGGACGCTCGAATGGATGAGCTTCATCGGAGCGGACCTTCACAAGGGTGGCTTCATGCCGCTCTTCAAGGCGGCGACTCCTCCTGAATACGGGAGCATCGCTCGCCAATACCTCAATGGCCGACTGGGTTGGCTGAACACGCAGTTGAGCGACAGGAACTACCTCATGGGGTCCATCTTCACGATTGCGGATGCGCATTGCTACACCATTGCCATGTGGACAAGAGCCCATGCTATCGACACTGCGCCATGGCCCCACCTGGAAGCCTACCTCACCCGGACCGGTTCACGGTCCAGCGTGAAAGCGGCCGAGCAGGCAGCGCGCGAACAAGGTGAGCGTGAAAGCGCAGAGAGAATGCACAACACTCACTAACCGATTCGCGCACGCGCTCATCGCCGAGCCGACGGACGAGCGTGATCGCCCCCGTCACGGCCATAGCGCTTGAACTGGGTTACGCGATTGCGAGTGCGCTCGTCGGCGTGTCTACCGCACCTTCGAAGAGACACGCGCATCCATCGGGTGCATCGCTGGCCCGCATGCACCTCTTGACTCTATTCAATTGTCGCGGCGCTGCGCGCGCGTCTTTCGGCGCAAGTCGATGTGCCGCTCGCAGGCGGTCAAGTTCAAGCGGCACTTGACGCCGCCCGCTCCGCTGGCGACTTCGTCCAGTTGCTGATTTGGGCTAACGCGGGTGACACAGGCAAACGCACACTCGCCATGCGCCCAGAGTTCGGCGCGACTTTCTTCAACCTGCCAGAGCCTCTGGCATTTGTGCGATTTTCATCTGGCAGATCACCCATGACCCTGCAACTGAATCACTTTATCGAGGGCGCTTTGGTCCCTGCCTCGGACCATGCCCGCATGAGCCTCGTCAGTCCTGTTGACGAACTGGAATATGCCACCGCAGCGCGCGGCACGTCCGAGGACGTGCAGCGCGCCGTAGCGGCTGCGCATGCCCAATTGGAAAGCGGCGCCTGGAAGCTACTCAGCGGAGCGCAACGCGGCCACCTGCTGAGCAAGCTGGCCGACCTCGTCGAACGCGACACTGCGCTGTTGGCCGACATGGATGCCAATGCCATCGGACGCTCGCCGATGGAGCCCCGCATGATGGACGTTCCCAATGCCGTGGCCAACTTGCGTGCCGCAGCGGGCTGGGCCAACCAGCTTGAAGGCCGCGCCATCCCTACGGGCGGCTATATGGGGAATCGGACGCTCTCATACACGATCCGGGAGCCGATCGGCGTGGTCGGTGCCATCCTGCCGTGGAACTCGCCCCTGATGATCACGACATGGAAGCTGGCCGCTCTGTTGGCGGCGGGCTGCACCGTGGTGGTGAAGCCGTCAGAGGAAACGCCCCAATCCGCGCTGCATCTGGCTCTCCTCGCGCAGGAGGCGGGCTTTCCCGACGGCGTGATCAACGTGGTCACGGGCTACGGTGAGGTGGTCGGCCGTGCGCTTTGCGAGCATCCCGACGTGGCGAAGATCAGCTTTACTGGAAGCCCCGAAGCGGGACGGGCCATCCAGCGCATCGCAGCTCCGTTGTTCAAGCGAATCACACTGGAACTGGGTGGCAAGAGTCCGCAGATCGTATTTGATGATGCCTCCATGGAGGAGGCACTGCGCGGCTGCGCGATGGGCCTGTTCGTGAATCAGGGGCAGGTGTGCGCGGCTGGATCGCGGATCCTCGTGCAGCACGGCATCGCCCGCGAATTCGCGGCTGCATTGGCGGAGGCGGCGAATTCCATCACCGTGGGGGATCCGCGCCAACCCGGTGTGCAGATGGGCCCAGTGGCCAAGAAGGCGCAGTTCGACCGTGTGAATCGCTACGTGCAGATTGGCCTCGACGAAGGCGCCGAACTCCTTGCCGGCGGTGTGTCGCAGCCTGAGAGAGGATGGTTCGTGAAGCCCACCATCTTCGCCAACGCAACAAACTCAATGACGATTGCGCGGGAAGAGATTTTTGGTCCCGTGGGGACGATCATCGTCTTCGACACCGAGAAGGAAGCCATCGATCTGGCCAACGACTCCGCCTATGGCTTGGCCGCCACAGTGTGGACCAGCCACCTCGCGCGCGCTCACCGCGTCGCAGCCGCCCTCAAGGTCGGAGCCGTTGGCGTGAATTGCTGGAGCCCTCTGGATGCGAACCTGCCATGGGGTGGACTCAAGACGAGCGGCATTGGCCGCGAGGGCGGGTTGTCCGGTGCCCTCGCGTATACCGAAGAAAAGGTTGTCACTGTGCTGTTGCCAAACTGACCTTGGTGCTGCAGTCAAAAGAAGAAGGAGATTGCGATGGGTTGGCGCAACAGAATCGACGCTTACGGAAATGCCTCAATGCTGTTCCATTGGTTCACAGCGGGGGCATTCATCACCGCCTATGTGATTGCGTACTATGTGATCTGGATAGTCGATCCGGAAACAAGTATCAAGCCGGCACTCTTCGGCATCGCTCCGGAGCCTGACCGGGTCATCCCGCTCCTCAATATCCACTGGATTCTGGGTATCTCCATCGGCGTGCTCACGCTGCCGCGGCTCGTCTGGCGGCTCTGGGGAGGCGTCCCCCACCACGTCCCCGGTTCACGCCTGGAACATCTCGCCGCGGACGTGGCCCATTGGGCGCTGTACGCCTTCCTCATCCTTATGCCCGTGACAGGCTACATGACGACGTATCACCCGACTGATTTCGGGCTCTTCGTGATTCCGGCATGTCGAGACACGGCCTTTGCGGCCTGGGTCCGGGACCTCTTCGGCTTGAGTGTCAAAGACCTGGAAGACATCATGTGGTCGATTCACAGCTTCTGCGGCAAGTGGCTGGCATGGCCGCTGGTGGTGCTGCACGTCGCTGCGGCTCTTGTGCATCACTTCGTTCGCAAGGATGCCGTGCTGCGGCGGATGCTGCCGTTGAAGCCCCTGCCCCATGTCGTTCCGGGACACACCCATCCAGAAAAACGCTGCAACCCCTGATCTGCAAGACCTCCGGCACGGTTCAACAGGCCGACGCCCGGCCTGGCGCTGAACGGGGTCGGAAGACTGGGTCATTGGAGGATCCTTTCATGCAAGAAGCTCGAAGCCTGGTGCTCCCGGCCGTGCTGGGCTGCATCGCGCAGACCAGCCTGGCACAGCCCGCTGTTGCTCAACTACCACCTGTGCATGTGATGGATACGCGGACTGCAGCCGGCAGCACGCTGTCGCTCGACGTGCCCAACAGCACCGGCTCGCGCCTGGGCCTCACCGCTCGCGAGGCGCCGGCCAGCGTCAGCAGTCTGGAAGCGGCCGATATCGCCGAGCGTGACCTCACGCGTGCCCAGGACGTGGCCGTGCGCATGCCCGGCATCAGCGAAGCGCCCGCTCCGGGGAATGGCGGCACCAGCTTGGTTGCGCGCGGCTTCGTCGGCCACAACTCGGTAGCCCAGTTGGTCGACGGAACACGTCTCACCGTCGCAGCAGGCACCGTCACCTATCCCTTCTCGACATGGCCCATGGAGTCGGTCGAGGTCCTGCGAGGCCCTGCGTCGGTGCTCTATGGCGACGGAGCCATCGGCGCGGCCGTGAACTATGTGACCAAACGCCCCGGCTTCGAGCGCACCCAGCGCGAGGCCTTCCTGGGCGGCGGCTCCTTTGGCACAGTGCAAGGGGGCGTGGGCCTGCGCGGCCCCATCAACGATGTGCTGGCTTATTCGGTCTACCTCGATGCAGAAAGAAGCGACGGCTATCGCCAGTTCATGGATGTGCAGCGCCGCAACTACGCGCTGACACTGGCGGTGCGCGCGAGCCGCGACATGAGCGTGACCCTCTCCCTCGACGGCGGCGTGAACGACGACGCGCGCTACTTTGGTACACCGCTGCGCAATGGTGTGTTGGACCAGCGGCTGCGCCGGACGAACTTCAACGTCTCCGACTCAGTGGTCAAGTACAACGACCGCGTCTGGCGCGCCAAGGTGGACTATCAGGTCGCCGCCGGCCTTCGCCTGCGCAACGAAACCTACCACCTCACCACCGCCCGGCACTGGCGCAACGCCGAGGACTACAGTTTCAGTGCCCCGGGAACCAGCGTGGACCGCAGCGATTACCTGGAGATCCTGCACGACCAGGAGCAGACCGGCAACCGATTCGACGCGACCTTCGACGGCACGCTGGGCGGCTTGAAGAACCGCTTCATCGTGGGCCTGGACTGGTACCGTACCCGGCTCGTGCACACCAACAATTCGCCCTATGGGGGCGCCAGTGCGGTAGACCCCTACAACTTCGCGCCTGGCGTCTTCATCAGTCCTGTTCCCACCATTCCGGGCCGCGCGTCAGAGCTGGAGACCACCGCCTTGTTTGCCGAGAACGCGCTCGACCTGACTCGGCAGTGGAAGCTGGTTGCAGGCCTGCGCAGCGACCGCATGGAACTCCACAGCACGGACCTGCGCAGCGGCGTGAACCTGGCCAAGAAGTATTCGCCCGTCACCGGCCGCCTGGGCGCCGTGTGGTCGCCCAGCGAGACGCTGTCGCTGTATGGCCACTTCGGCACCGGTACCGACCCGCTTTCGGGCGCGCTCTCGCTGCCCGGCGGCGGCAACACCTTCGACCTCACGAAGGGCCGCCAGGTCGAGTTGGGTGCCAAGGGCGCCGTGCCCGCCGTGCGCGGTGAATGGACGGTGGCGCTGTACAAGATCGAAAAGAGCAATCTGCTCTCACGCGATGCCGGCAACCCCAACGTCACGCAGCAGATCGGCCAGCAGTCCTCTACCGGTATCGAGTTGGCCTTCGCTGCCGAGCCCGTGCGCGGTTGGACGATCGACGCCAATGCCGCCTTCTTGCGCGCGCGCTACGACGATTTCGGGGAACGGGTCTCGGGCGCCCTGGTCTCGCGCAACGGCATGACGCCTCCCGGCGTGCCCGAGCGCACAGCCAGCGTCTGGACAACGTGGCGCTTCCTGCCGCAATGGCAGGTGGGCTTCGGCGCGCGCTACGTGGGTGAGCGTCAGGGCAACACCGCCAACACCACGAAGCTGCCGTCGTACGTGGTACTCGACGCGTCGCTGGCCTACGAACATTCACCCAACCTCAGGTTCAGCCTGTCCGTGAAAAACCTGGCCAATCGCGACTACGCGCTGACAGGCACCGCCAATACAAGCTGGCTGCTGGGTGCTCCGCGCACAGTGCAACTCACCGCGCGAGCGAGCTTCTGATCCGCGCCTGCTGTACAGCAGGCGCGGATTGGGGAATTCCCTAGCCTCAGGACGAACTGCCGTTTTGGGCTAAGGCCACATCACGAAGCGGCCTAACCTTGGCATGCATCGCGATGGCGCAGTGGCATTTTGAGAGGCCACAGATCAATACAAGAGTGGAGACACCCGCAATGAGACATCCGAGGTTATCGCCGTCCTCAATCAGAAGGCGCCTCGTGCTGGCAGTGATCGCATCGGGCCTGCTGCCATTGACTGCATCGGCACATCACTCCTTTGCCATTTTCGACAGAACCAAGACCACCGCGGTCAAAGGCCTCGTCGGTCGGTTCGACTGGACGAATCCCCACGTGACGATCTACGTGGATGCAGAGGGCACGCCGGCCCAGCGATACAAGGTCGAGACCGGAAGCATCAACGCCCTGGCCAGATCGGGCTGGAAATCCGATTCGATCAAGGTTGGCGACAAAGCAGAGGTGTCGTTTCACCCGCTGAAGAACGGTGATCCTGGAGGGTTGCTCATCGAGATCAAGATCGGCAGCGTGGTTCTGACGGGGGGAGGATGATGACGCGCCGCCCAGCCCTTTGTACTGAGACCGACGACGTCCGCCGGGTGGAGATATCGATATGACAATGACACGACGCTCTCGTGCGGGCTTGCTGGCCCTGTTCATCGCCGCAGCTGCCGCAGTGACGTTCATCGCCTCCGAACGCGGTGGTGGTCCTGCAGAAGCGCAGAAGCTCGGCATCAGCGGAACGTGGGAAAGAACACCGGACGACTGGTTTGGCGAGGATCCGGACAACCCTGTATTGCCAGGCGGAAAGATCGACCTGAAAGAGCCCTTCCTCAGTGAATACGAGACGCTGAAGAAGAAGCAGGCTGAGGCCAACGAAGCCGGGACCCCGCTTGCCACAACGAGCAGCAAGTGCCTCCCGGAGGGAATGCCCACGCTGATGGCGGCGCTTTTTCCGATCGAGATTATTCACAACAACAAGCAAGTGGTCGTGCTCGGCGAGTATCTCCAGCAAGTACGTCGCATCCTGTTGACCGAACCGATGCCGTCAAAGGACAAGCTGGAGGCCACGTTCCAAGGGCAATCGCGCGGGCGGTGGGAGGGCGACACGCTCGTGGTGGAGACCCAAGGTATTCGGCCCGAGGCGCGGCTGTACGACGTTCCGCATGGGAAGGACATGAAGATCACGGAGCGAATCCGGCTCAAGGATCCCGATCATCTCGAGAACCAGATCGTGATCGAGGATCCGGAAGTTCTTAACGCGCCGTATCGCTTCACCTTCGAATACAAGAGGTCCGACTACAGGATCCAGGAATACGTCTGTGAGAACAACCAGATCGTGATCGACAGCGAGGGAAAGACCGCCCTTCGTCGCAACTGACACCGCCGCCCTGCCCCCTCACTCCATCCCAAGAGCGGACGTACTGAAATGAATTGGATCTCGAGCGGTCTGATGCGTGCCGTGCTGCAAAGCGCTTTGGTTTCGCTCAGCGTTTCCGGGCTGTCGTGGGCGGAGGTTCCCACCACGCCCACGATCGTGGCAGTCCCCCCCTCCGGCAAGGCGCCCTTGTCTTCGGCGCAGCGCAGGGGCACGGAGTACATCGACCTGGCGCGCCACGGGTATGTCGAAGAGGAGTACTACCTTTCGGGCATCGCGCCAGCCATCACCGCCGCAGGCGAGACGCTGCTGCAAGCCCCATATACCACGCGCATTCTCGTGCGCAAGCCGATCGACCCGGCACGCTTCAATGGAACCGTGGTGATCGAACCGTTCAGCTGGTTCGGCGAGCGTGGAGCCGGCTGGATCCTCACCCGCGACTACCTGCTGCGGCGAGGATACGCCTACGTCGGCTACACGCTGAACATCAACAAGCCAAAGCGTGATCCCAAGTTCATCTCCGAAATGGCGGCGGAGGAAGCCGACGGCATCAGGCAGTACGGCCGGATCGTGAACTTCGACTTCATGCGCCGGTACGACTACGCACGCTACGCACCGCTGGGCACGTACTCCGATCCCGAGCGCTTCAAGCGCGGCAGCGTTGCCGATCCCTTCGTTCCGCAATCGCAGGCCATTGCGGCGCAGCTTGCGATGGCGTTGAAATCCAATGCGCCACAAGGTCCGCTCACCGGACTCGAAGTTCATCGCGTGTATGTCAACAGCTGGGCCGTGACGGCCCAGGTGTGGATGGACTATCTCGACCAAGGGCGTCACCAGCAATGGCGGATGCCCGATGGTGGTCCCCTGATCGACGCCTATATGACTGGCCGCATGGCCTACGGCGAAGTCGGGGGTGACGCCATTCGCGTACCTCGCAAGATGCCCGACGGCGTGCCATTCGTGACGGTCTACAGCCAGTCCGAATTGATGCACGACGCGATCGAGGGCATCGAGCTGCCGCCGGACACGGACAGTCCGAAACTTCGCTACTACGAAGTGACCGGCATGCCGCATCTGCGCCTGGCGGACCTCGGCACGGAGCATTCGGAGCGCCTGGCCGCCGATGTCGGCAAAGGTCGCGATCCTCGCTGCCAGACCTTGTACGACGAGCCGGTCGAAATGCTTGCCTCGGCCTTGCTCGACGGCATGGACCGCTGGGTCCGCGAAGGTACAGCGATGCCCAAGGCGCCACGGGTGGCACGCAAGGGCAAATCGGTGGTGCGCGACCCCGCAACCGGCAACATGCTCGGCGGCGTCCGCCCCCCCTGGATCAGCGTGCCATCCAGCCGCTACATGACCGACCAGGAGACCCGCTGCGGCCTGATCTACGACACCAAGATTCCGTACTCGCGTACGCAGCTGCGCAAGCTCTACGGAACCGGTGAAATCTACGCAAAGAAGTTCGAGGAGGCCAAGGCGCTGTCTGTCAAGGAGGGTTATCTCCTTCCCGAAGACGCCGCGAGCTTGCGCCCGATCGCGAAGCCAGGTGACTTCTGACGAGAAGTTCCATGGTCCCGGCCTGCCAGGCAAGCCAATCCTGATTCTTTTCATTGAAAGGCGACAGATGTCCTCGGAGACCTTCATCGCGTGGCTCTATGAGTCCGCGCCCAGCACCATGATCCGGGACGTGTCCTGGATCGTTCCGACCGTGCAGTGCATCCACATCATTGCGATCGCCGTGATCTTCGGCTCGGCATTCGTTTCCGATCTGCGCCTTGCAGGCGTACTGGCCACGGATGAGTCCCCGGGCAAAGTCGTTCGCCGCTATTTCCCGTGGATGTGGCGCGCGCTCATCGTGCTGCTCCTCACCGGGCTGGTCATGAGCATCGGTGAGCCTGAACGCGTTCTGACGAACTCGACGTTCTGGCTCAAGATGGTGCTGGTCGTTGCCGCCTTCACGTTGACCTGGCTCGCGCGGCGTCCGCTCCTGTCTCCGGACGCGGAGGCCAGTGGCGCTCGATGGGCACACCTCGTCAAGCCGATCTCCTGGCTATCGCTTTTCCTGTGGTGCTGCGTGATCGTCTGCGGCCGATGGATTGCTTACACGATCTAGGTCGCCTCCTCTTTGACGCAACGCTCACCGGTACCTTCCATGGTCATTCAATCCATCCTCCAAGCCGTTCAAGATTCCCGGCTTTCGACTTTCATCCGGGAGACCGGTGTGGCATTTCCGGCGCTCGAGTCAGTGCATGTGATTGCGATCACGCTGGTGCTCGGAATCATTGCCATTGTGGATCTGCGGCTCATCGGCTGTGCCTCGCACCGCTGCAGCGCCCATCGGCTGATGCAAGAGCTGCTGCCATTTACCTGGGTGGCCTTCATCGCCTCCGTGGCGACGGGCCTGCTCATGTTCGCGTCGAATGCCACTACCTACGCCGAGAACAGCCTGTTCTGGTGGAAGATGACCATCCTGGTCTTCGCCGGCATCAACATGGCGATCTTCCATCTGGGCATCTATCGCCGGATCGGCGAATGGGACGAACTGCTGCCGCCGCCGCGCGCGGCGCGCGCCGCGGGATTGAGCTCGATGGGGTTGTGGATCGTTGTGATTGTTCTCGGCCGATGGATAGGATTCTCCTCGTGAGCGCGGGAGGCAGTCTCGTGGGGCGCAGCATCCGGCGGGCGTTGGGTGACTCACCGGCCTTGAAAGGTGGGAGCGCTCGACTCTGGACCGTGCGTCCCCTCACCGGCAGGCTTGAAACGCTCATGATGCCTCTGCTGTTCGTGGCGATGGTCGGCAGCCTGGCAGGCTACGTGCTGTTGCGCCCCGCCCATCCTGAACCCCCGAAACCCCTCAGCTGGCAGATCAGGTCCTTCGACGGCCTCAGGCCCGCCGACCAGGCCATTCACGGCGCGCTGCTGCCCGCCTCGGAAGAGATCATCTGGTTCAACAACGACACGGGCGGCTGGATCTCCCTCGCGGACGCCCAGCGGATGCTGCTCCCGCCCTTCTATCAGGACACCTTCTGGAAGGCGAATGGGGAGGTGCATTGGCAATTGATCCTCCCCGGCGCTCACCAGCCCCATGCCAGCCAGCCCGGCGCAGAGAGCGGCCATCGTGAGACGCCTGCCGCGGCGGCGCCGAACGCTGTGTCCGAAGGCACGCAGGGTCAGGGTGCCACCGTCTACTACGGCTCTGCTGGCAAGGCGCCGGCCCAAAGCGCCTACCTGCTGGTGATCGGACATGCGCACGCGGGGGTGATGTGGGCGAACCAGGCCACCATCTGGATCCATCCCGATGCCCTGGCGCCCTACCCCGAGATCGTCAAACCCGAAGCACTGGTCGCCAAGGGATGGCGGCAAGTCATCGCCTATAACGGCGCGAGTGAAGTCGAGCGCATCAAGGAGGCTCGATGACGGCCACGTCGAAGAAGCTTTCGCTGCGCCGGCGCGGGACGACGATGTGCCTGCTGCTTCTGGGATGCGGATTGGTCGGCCCGGCACTGGCCGCGGGTAAAAAGCTCAAGGTGGGCGTCACCTTGCACCCCTACTACAGCTTCGTCGCCAACATCGTCGGAGACAAGGCAGAGGTGGTCCCGCTCATCGCGGGAGATGCGAATCCGCACAACTATCAGCCGCAGACGGAAGACATCACGCGTGCCATGTCACTCGATGCGCTGGTGGTCAACGGCATCGGGCACGACGAGTGGGCCTTCGAGATCGTCAAGGCAGCCGGACGCAAGGGGACGCTGCCGCTCATCTACGCCAATGCTTCGGTGGCGCTCATACCGATCGCGGGGGACCAGGGCGACGCCAAGGTCGTCAATCCCCACACCTTCGTGTCCACCACCGCGGCCATCCAGCAAGTGTTCGAAATCACCCGGCGCCTGGGAGAGCTCGACCCGGACAACGCCGCCGCGTACCGGCGCAATGCCGCCGCCTATGCGGCGCGGATCCGGGGGCTGCGTGCGGAGTTCATGACCCGTTTTGCCAATCTCGACCTGTCGTCGTTCCGATGCGCCACGACACACGCGGGCTACGACTACCTGATGCAGGAGTTCGGCCTGACCGTGACGGCGGTCATTGAGCCGCGCCATGGCGTTGCGCCGACCGCGCGCCAGCTCGCCAACACGGTCGATGCCATCAGGAAGGCGAACGTCCGCGTGCTCTTCGCTGAAAAATACTTCTCCATCGGCCTGGGCAAGCCAATCGAGGAAGCCACGGGCGTGAAGATCTTTGCGCTCTCTCACATCACCGGCGGACCGTACACCGCGGACCGGTTCGAAGTGGAGATGCGCGAAAACCTCCAAACTTTGGCCTCGGCCATCGAGTCCACGCGCCGTTGAAGGAGAAAGACCGATGCGTGGCCCGGCCCTGGTATTCGAGCATGTCACCCTTCAGTTGGGTGGAACGCGTGTTCTGGACGACGTGACGTTCCGCGTCGAGGCCGGTGCGCTGCACTGCCTGGTCGGTCCGAACGGCGGCGGCAAGACCTCATTGGCCCGCGCCCTGTTGGGCCAGATGCCGCATTCGGGGCATATCCGCCTCGAAGGTGATGTGGTGGGTCCGATCGGCTACGTTCCTCAGTTGCCGGAGTTCGACCGCAACTTGCCGATGACGGTGGATGACGTCATGGCGCTCCTCAGTCAGCGCAGGCCCGCCTTCATGGGCGCCTCCCGACCGGGCCGGGAAGCATGCGCCGCGGCCCTGCAGCGAACCGGCGTCCAGGTCTCAGGCAGGCGCCCCTTCGGAGCCCTCTCCGGCGGGGAGCGGCAGCGCGTCCTGTTGGCACAGGCCCTGAATCCGGCGCCATGGCTGCTGGTTCTTGACGAGCCCACCACCGGTGTCGACAGGCCGGGCATGCGGCTGCTCGAGGATCTGGTGGCCGAACTGCATGCGCGTGGGGTCACCATCCTGTGGATCAATCATGACCTGGATCAGGTGATGCGTCTCGCCCAGTGCGTGACCAGCATCAATGGTCAAGTCCTTTTCCATGGCTCTCCCGCCGAAGCACTCGACTGGACGCATTTTCGGTAAGAGACCAGCCAATGACGCCCGTATACGAATTCATTCGCAACCAGTTGCAGGCACTCGCCGAACGAGGTGCCTTGCCAGAGCCGTTCCAGTATGAGTTCCTGATCAATGCGCTGCTGTGTACGTTGCTGATCGGCCCGCTGCTGGGGGTGCTGGGCTCGATGGTCATGATCAAGCGGATGGCATTCTTCAGCCAGGCTGTCGGCAATGCAGCCATGACGGGCGTGGCCATCGGGGTGCTCATCGGCGAGTCCTACACGTCGCCCTATGTCTCGATGTTTGCCTTCTGCCTGCTGTTCTCTCTGACGCTCAAGTACGCACAGCACCGCACGACGTTGTCCAACGACATCCTGATCGGCGTCTTCCTGTCAATCTCGCTGGCCCTGGGGGCCTCTCTGTTGCTGTTCGTGTCCGCAAAGATCAATACCCACGTCATGGAAAGCGTGCTGTTCGGCTCCATCCTGGCGGTCGACCACACCGACATGAACGTGCTGCTTGTCGTCACGGTGATCTGCGCCTGCATTGGACTGCCGATGTACAACGCGATGCTGCTGGCCAGCATCAACCCGAGCCTGGCACATGCAAGGGGCGTGCGGGTGCGCTTTGTGGAATATGTATTTGTCGCCATGGTCACGCTGGTGACCGTGGCCTGCCTGAAGATCATTGGTGCCGTGCTCGTCGAAGCTCTTCTTCTCATTCCGGCGGCGGCAGCCCGCAACGTCAGCCGCTCACTGGGTGAATTGGTCGCGCGCTCGGTCGCCATCGCGACGGTGTCCTGCGTGCTCGGCATCCTGCTGCCGATGCAGCTGCATATCCCGGTCCCCACGGGCGGGGCGATTGTCCTCGTCGCTGCGGCGATCTTCGTCTTTACCTCCGTCGTTCGAGCCCGCGCGCCCCGGTTCCGAAGCGCTGGCATCTAGAGCGCACTCCATGACCTTCCGAAACTGGTTGACGATCTTGGTGTTCGCGTGGGGCGCCCCTCTTGCGGCACATGCAGGCGCCGGCGGTGAAAAATGCCGCGTGCTTACGGCACTTCCTGCACTACACGCCCTCACCTCCGCCCTCACCGAAGGGACAGACATCGAAGCTATACGCCTGCCTGAAGGTGCTGCAGTGCCAATGGAAGCACAGGGCAACGCGCTCGCACGCTTGCAGGCCGACGCGTTCATGAAGGCAGAAGCGGTTGTCACGCTGCGCAACCTGTGGCGCGCGGACCCGCTGTATCCGACGGCGCGCCGGCACAACCTGCGCATCATCGAGATCGATGCATCGCGCTCGTGGGATGCCGCGAAGCCGGGGTTGTCGGTGCTCGAAACACCAAGGAACAACGTCCCCTGGGTTGAGGCAGCTGGCCCGGATGCGGGGCCGTCGCCCTACGCTTGGCTCAGCCCCGACAACGGCATGCGCATGGCGGCACTGATCGCTGCCGACCTGGAGCGCTTGTCGCGTCCGGATGCCAACCGGATACAGCAGAACCTCGCCGCCTTCGAAGGGCGCTTGCGCCGATTGAAAGCCGAATATGGCGCACGCATGGCGGCGCAGCGCGACCCTCGCGTTCTTTCGCTGGCCAGCGAGTTCGCCTACATGCTGGGCGACTTCGGCGTGTTCGTCGAAGGCTGGTATGTCAAACAGGATGTCGACTGGAGCGATGGCGATCGCTCGGCGCTGAGCCGCTACTTGCGCGAGCGAGACATTCGGCTGGTTGTCCACAAGTGGAAACCGGACGAGCGGATCGTCAAGGCCATCGAGAAAGGCGGCGCGCGGCTGCTGGTACTGGATGCGGGCAACCCCGGCATTCTCACCGACGAGGCCGGCGCCTACGAGGCCCTTCTGAGGTGGAACATGAATGCCTTGTCGACGGCTCTAGCAGAAACCGCCGGCGACGCAATGAAAGACACGGACCGCTCGCCCCGGCGTTGAGCGGCATGTGAATGAAGGAAAAGACTTGATGAGGCCATTGCTCTCGCTTCGTGGGACGTCGGTTGCTGGAATTCTCTCCGCGTGCGCGGCGGCGCATGCGCATGCGCCCGTCCTTGACTGCTACATCAAACAAGACCAGGTGCAATGCGAAGCTGGTTTCTCGGACGGCAGTTCAGCCGCCGGAAAAAAGATCCAAGTGCTCGACGCCAAGAACAAGGTGCTGCTGGAGGGCGTCCTTGACAACGCCGGCACCTACGTATTCAAGCCACCAGGCGTCGATTACCACGTGGTCTTTCTCGGTGGCGACAACCACCAAACCACGCTGTACAGCTCCAACATCACCAAATGAGGACTTTGATGAACTTTCTTCGCCGAGCCGGAGTGCTCACGTTGGCCGGTTGCCTGGCCGCACTGCCCGTGCAAGCCCATTTTCAGACACTGTATGTCCAGGAGTCGACACTCGAACGCGGCACAGATCTGGAATTCGCGCTGGTGTTCACCCATCCCTTTCAGGGTGGACCCACGATGCCGATGGCAGAGCCGCGTTCCTTCAGCGTGACCACCCACCGCGCCGGCGCAGAGCCGGTGAAGGCTGATCTCAAGAAATACCTGCGCCCCGTCGAATGGAAAGCGGGTGGCCGGCGGGCCGCAGCGTTCCGGGCCTCCATCCCGAGAGAGGTGGTGCGCTCGCTCGGAGATCACGTGTTCGTACTCGAGCCCGAGCCCTATCTCGAGACAGAGGAAGACCTGTACATCCAGCAGTTCACCAAAGTCGTTGTGAATGTCGGCGGCGTGCCCAGCGGTTGGGCCAACACGCAGGGCCTTCCGGTCGAGATACAGCCCCTCACGAGACCGTACGGCATCTGGACCGGCGGCGTTTTCCGCGCGATCGTTTTGTCGGACGGCAAGCCGGTCCCCTTTGCCCGCGTGGAGATCGAGTATCTGAACCACCCGGTCGATCTCAAGACGGGGGCATTCGGACGAAAGGCGCACGTGACGGCGCCTCATGCCGCATACGAACGCCTGAGCGTTGTCGCCGATACCGAAGGCGTCATCGCGGTCGGCTTGCCCAAAGCGGGATGGTGGGGCATTGCGGCCTTGGACATCGGTACCGCGAGAAGCCACAAGGGAAAGACCATGTCGCAGGACGCCGTGCTGTGGGTCCAGGTCAAGGACATGAAGTGACATCGAGTGGCAGATGCCCAAGAGGTCCCCCTGGGCGGCAAAGCTCATGAAGCGCGCGCTGATCTTCGCTCACAAGTGGCTCGGCGTTGTCCTGGCGCTTTTTTTCCTGATGTGGTTTGCCTCCGGCATGGTGCTGCACTATGTGCCGTTTCCCAACCTGTCGCAGGTGGATCGGCTCGAAGGGCTCGCGCCGCTGCGGGTAGAGCCGGGCTGCTGCTTGACGGCGGAAGCGATCGCGCAGCGCGCCGGCATCGGCTTGGGCGCTGCAAGGCTGGGCATGCACGCCGACGTGCCTGTCTGGCGCATCCTGGCCGGCGAGGCCGAGGGCCGCGCCCCCGTCTGGCGGACCTTCGACGCGGAAAGCGGCGCACCGGTCGCGCCGCTGATTGCGCAACAGGCCGCGCTGGTCGCCCAGGCCTTCAGCGGCCGCAAGGCTGTAGACACCGAGGAACTGGAGCGCGACCAATGGACGGTGCCGCAGGGACTCGATCCTTATCGTCCGCTGGTGAAGGTCAGGCTGGCCGGCGACGACGGCCTTGAGTTATATGTGTCACGCGGCAGCGCCGAAGTGGTTCGAGACACGCGCCGGGCCGAGCGTTTCTGGAACTGGATCGGCGCGGTGCCGCACTGGATCTACCCGACAGTGTTGCGCCAGTTTCCGCAGGCGTGGAACCAGGTCGTGGTCTGGCTGTCGATTCCGGGCGTGGTGCTTGCGGCCACCGGGCTTGCGCTGGGCATCTGGCAGATCTTCCTGAATCGCACCCGCTGGATTCCCTATCGCAAGTTCTGGATGCGATGGCATCACATCGCGGGCCTTGTGGCCGCAGTCTTCACGCTGACGTGGATGTTCTCGGGCTTGATGTCGATGAACCCGTACGGCGTTTTCGGTCCGCGCAGTGCCTTGCCTTCCGAGCAAGCGCGTTGGTTCGGTGCGCCATCGGTCGCACAGCTTCAACCGCGCGACGCACTTGCCGCGCATGCCCGAAGCTCGCCGAACGCCGACGCCCTGGAACTTGAGCGTGTGCAGTTTGCAGGGCACACCTGGTATCGCGTCCATACCCGCGTGGGCCAAAGCGTAATGCGCGCCGATGCCGCCGCGCCGGCTCCGGTGTTGCACGCCAGGTTTCCTGAGGAAGAGATCGCGCGGGCGCTGGGAGGCATCCGGGGCGCCGGGCATGTTCCGGTCGAGTTGCGGCGGATCGACGCCTACGACAGCGCCTACTACGTGCAGAACGCCGCGTCCTCCGACGTACGGGATACGCGTCCGCTGCCGGTGTGGCGAGCCCGATGGGCGGACGGGATCGACCTGTATGCGGATCCGCTGTCGGCCAGGGTGCTGCTGCGTATCGCCCCCTCGGGCCGCTGGCAGCGTGTGCTGTACCAGGGCATGCACAGCCTGGACTTCGAGGCATTGCGCAACCGGCCGTTGGTGCGCGACGGCGTCGTGATGATGCTGTCGCTTCTCGGCCTTGCGCTGTGCATCACGTCGTGCGTGATCGGTTGGCGAATTTTCGCGAGCAAGGTCAGGCCGCGCCGCATGCCCAAGCTCGATGAGCCCTGGTCGCCATCTTCTTGAATTCCTCGCGATTGCTGATTTGGGCTACCACCCCACCCACGGGCAACAGGACACTCGCCCCGCTTGTGGTCGACTCCCTGTCTCCATGGCGCGGTCGTCGTCGAACGACGACAACGCGCACGCTCTGCCGCCGCATGGGCGCCCATCACAAGTCTCTCACGACACAACACAGGAGACAACATGCGTCCGATCCGCAGCCTACCCTTCATTTCACTCACCGCCCTTTGCGTGCTCACGCCTGCGGCCCATGGCTATGAACTCTACGCCGAAAGCGAAACGACTCTGAACGCAGAGCTCAAAGCGGGCTACGGCATGTTCGGCACCCGGCGCAACTATGTGGGTCGACCCGGCGGTTTCCGATGGCAAGAGGGCTTCGCCAAGTACGGCCTGAACGGCTCCACCGACCGGATCGGCAGCGGGACGCTCTACGGCGCACTGAGTGCGATCAGCACGGCTACATGGGGAGACGGGGACCCCGGCGGCATTACCACGGGCCGGGAACACCGCACACGGTTCGAGGACGCGTACGTGGGATGGAAGTCGGGTGACTTGTTTCCCGCATTGGGCAAGGACGGAATCGACTTTTCCGCGGGCCGCCAGGTTGTGAAAGCCGGCTCCGGCTTCCTGGTCAACGACGACGGCGTGAATCCCGGCAAAGGCCTGGCAGATGGACGCTATGACCGCGGCGGTGCCTACTACTTCGGCCAGCGCCTGGCGTTCGCCAGGACGGCTGTCCTGCGTCTGGGCGGCACCGAGGGACTGCACGGAAGCGCGATGTGGCTCAAGTCGAACACGCGCCTGCAGGCCAACACGGAGATTGCGGTCGGGACGCTCGACTACACCGCCCCCGAAGGCACCGTCGGATTCACCTTCATCCGCGGCCTGGACGTCGATGAGCGATACGCCATCTCACCGACGCGTCTGGAGCGCAAGGGCATGAAGATCTATAGCATTCGCGCGGACGGCAACGCCGGAATTCCGGATGCAGACTTCGCATTCGAGTACGCCTACCAAAAGAAGCGCTCTCGCAACGACAACGCATGGTACGCGGAGGCGGGCTATACGTTTTCCGACGTGGCATGGCAGCCTTCGCTGAGCTACCGCTACACCCGGTATTCGAAAGAATTCGACTCCCTGTTTCAGGGTGGCTTCCGCGGGCGGTACCAGGGCGAGGTCGCATCGAACTATGCGTTCTCGTACAACTTCAACACCCGCATCCACGACGTCGCACTCACCGTTCGGCCGCTTGAGAAGCTGGCAGCGACGCTGATGTTCTTCGACTTCAGGACGCTCGCCGACCGCTCGACGCTAAACCTGGACGCGCGCGAATTGGCTCTTTACCTGGATTGGGCCATCACCAAGAACCTGACTTTCTCGCCGATCATTGGGATCTACAAGCCTCGCAAATACGAGGGCAACGGGGGCAATCAAAGCGGCAGCGCCAAGGCCAATCCCTATCTCAAGCTGATGGTGGTGGCAAGCTTTTAAACGGTGCACCACGCCGCGTCGTGCCCAGAAAGGGCCGGGAACGTATGCGGCGGGGAGTGCTGCACATGATGGGCTGGCGTGCAGACTGCTCTTCCGGCGAGCGATGCCATCGGCGACGCCAATGAACTCCACGATCCTGTGGGCACCGGAGGTGCTTTCTGCCACCAGCGCGACGATTCGACGCGCTGCTTCAGGCAGCGTATGCCCGGGCCTCTTCCGCCCGCTTGGTCTGGGACGGCAGGACACCGAACAGTTCCTGGTATTCCGCTGCGAAATGGCTCAGGTGGAAGAAGCCCCATCGGGAGGCCGCGTCGCCAATGGAAAGCTCGGAGGCCGGAGTCGACATGAGAGTCCGACGTACTCCGTTCAGGCGCACGGAGCGCAGGTAGTTCAAAGGCGTAGTCTCAGCGACCAAGCGAAAGCTGTTTTGGACAGTGCGCCGGCTCACCTGAAGGCGTTGGCACAACTCGATCACGCTGGGCACGTTGATCGTCTCCGACATCGCCAATCTGTGGCACTTCTCAACGATGAAACTGTGCGTGGAGCTGCCGCTGCGCTGCCGCCTGTCGCAGGCCGGGTCGGTCATCAGCACCAGAAGTTCATCCAGCATGGCCTGTTCCAGCTCGCGCTCGCGCGCCTGCGTATTGCCAAGCTCCTCGTTGACAAGCGCTTCGGAGAACATCGTGAGCAAACGCTGGCGACACTCTGCAAGACGCGGCGGCGGCACCTTGATTACTGGTTGCCGAAGCAAGATCTGGATCTCGCTAGCCGAAGCGGTGTCGCCCAACGCGGCTTCGAAGAATTCGCGCTCGAAGGTAATCGCCAGCATGTCCATGCCTGTTGGCATGTGGAACATGAACTCCTCTCCGCCACGAAGAAAAAAGATGCTGCTGTAGTCCGCCTCGCGTCCCTGCATCCGGATCGCCCCCGGGATCGCAAGTGGCACCGCGAAACACACCCTGCCCTTCGGCGCCTCCCCGTGCTGCACCACCCGCTGGTTGATTTGCTCCCGAAAGACATGGCATCTTGCACTCGTGAGTTGCATGAGTGAACTCTCGAGCGACCCAGCAGTGATCTGGCTGTAGGTCTGGTTCCACTCCTGCACCGAGACCGCGTGGGCATGTATGTCTTGAAAGCGATGGATGCTTTGATTCACCGGCTGGCACTCCTTGAAGGACGGCTGCTTTTTGCTATGCCAAATTCTCACATAGACGAAATTTTGCACAGATCGATCAGAGCTTCATAGAGGGGAAACCCCTTTAGGCGAAGGACAGCTTCGCGGCCAACGCAAAGGCCGTGCCGATCAAACGCCGTTGACCTGTTGAATGCTTGTCCAATGCGGAGCGCCTTGGCGTGCAGTCCGTCCGATCCTCCGCAGCTCGTCAGAGAGATTGCACAAGGCAAGCCCGTTGCCGATGCATTGCACGTATCTAAATGGTGAAACCGTTGCGCCAACTTGTCGTGTTCAAGAGGTACGAGCGGCCAAAATCCCCTTGGCCGACTTCCCTGGTTTCAAGAAAGCGAATGTTTCGTTCAGCGAACTCGCGGTCATCGTCCGCCAGGGGACTCCGTCTTGGCGGGCAGCACTCGAGAACGTTGCTGGGGTCTACCTCATCTCGGACGGGCTGACTGGCAAGCTCTATGTTGGCAGTGCCACTGGTGCGGGTGGCATATGGTCGCGGTGGTGCGTCTGCCTCAACGGTCACGGTGAAAACGTGCGCCTTCGAAAGCTCATCGGTGAAGGTGGCGCCGCGCGCGCTGAGTACTTTCATTTTTCTGTGCTGGAGATTGCTGACACGCACACCAAGCCTGAGGAGGTTCTCCAGCGCGAAGCACACTGGAAAGAAGTACTACTCTCACGACTTCATGGCCACAACGGAAACTGAACACAATGAGCTCACCCTTTGTTTTCGGCCTGGCACTTGCTGTGCTCACTGCGCCTGCCTGGTCGACCACCTGGTCTGGCACGTATGTGGGTGGTGGTCCTGGCGTGAGCTTCTATGTTCAGCTCGTGGAGTCCCAGGGCGGCACCATCGTCGGTCGCTTCAAGCAAGTATCTGTCGACAAAGACAACAAGCTCAACACCCTAGATGTTCCACTGAGTGGCGCTGCCAATGGTGAGCAGTTTGTGGGAAGGATTGAAGCGGGTTGGGCCAACGGCGACAACATTGTGGTCTCAGGGAAGCGCACACCTGGAGGAATACAAATCAGTGGGGCCACAGGCTTGCGTGCGAACCTGCGCCCCGGCACGGAAGAAGACGAAGCAAGAGCGTTGGCAGCACTTCGCCAGGGGGCTCAACAAGCCATTGCTGCTGGTGAGCTGCAGAAGAGCCGAGAGCAACAAGAGCGCAATCTGAAAAGGCGGGTTGAGTCACTCCATGGCATCTTGAGTGGTGCCTCTTCCTATGTCGAAAATGGAAGCTTCACTTATCGCAACTACGCTGCATATCCGAAGAAGTATGAGGCCACTACCGCGAAGCTCGAAAGCACGCTGGATAAATTGAGAGCAACACCTGGCAGTGGTGGCGAAGCCGGCGGTCGTAGAACCCAGTTGAGCTCGTCAATGCTCCACTCGAAAATTGACGGCACAGAGCACCCGCACATCGAAGTGCGGCACGCGTATGAGAAATCCATGAGGGATTGGAAAGACCTTGATGCGAAGCTCTCTGCGGCCACAAAGGCTTGTCTAGAGCCAACGCCAGTTGATCTCGACGTGAAGGCATTCCAGCTCGCTTGTATACGTGTTCCAACAGTCAGAGGATTGGTGAAAACTGCTGGAGAGAATTCGACGACCGAGTTCTTCAAGATCCGCGATGTCTACAAGAGTGAGCTCGCGAAGCAAGAAGCACTTCTGGTCGAGGCAAATCGAGTGAGCCGCAGCTATGACGGTCGGTGAGTTTTATGATTATCGTCCTCAGGAACGCTGTGAACAGTGAATCGGACATCAGACGCCCCAACTCGCAGATATCACTGACAAATCAGGTGATAGCTCCAATAGAGGAGCGACATAGTACTGGCCATCTTGGTAGCCATTCAAGCCCAGATTCGCAGAGCCATCGGCGGCAATGCTGATCCATCTGATGCCCGGTTTCTGCAAAGTCCTCTCCCAATCAGCAGGCACGTCGTCCGAGGGCGGCTTGCCTAGACCTGCTGCTGAGAGCAATTGCGGAAGCCATCCAGCGACCCGATGAGCAATATTCAGCTGTTCCTGCGTTGGTGTTTCGCCAGCGCCAAATATGCGAACGGTGGATCCAATTTCGGGAAGGAGTCTGTCAATGCGCCAACGCCCGCCGTCAATGCGGTAGAAATCCCCAAGAATCGGATGAACACGCAGCTCGCTCATGGGTGTTCATGACTCGGCCAGGCGCTCGGAAACTTCGCGTGCACCGAGGTCCCTTACGGCCGCAAGATTTTCGAGTTGCGCCGCTCGCGGGCGTGCCTTGCCTTGTTCCCAGTGATAGATCGTCTGCCCGGACACGCCAACCAACTGCCCATAGCTCGCTGCGGAGAGCCCAAGCTTTGCGCGATGTGCCGCCAGCCTGGTTGCGCTGAATCGACGCTTCGTACCTTCTGCAGCTTCATTGGCCGAATCAGGCACTATGGTGGAGCGCGTCGCGCTCTTCGCAACACGGCGCAATTCTTTCTCGAGCGCATTCACTTGGCGACGTAGCTCGGCAATCGATGCGCGATGCGCGACCGATGCTTTCTTGAGCGTTTCGATCTCGGCGCGCACTTCTTTGCGAGCAACGCGGGAGATTTCAGCTTTGAGGATCGAGGCGATATTTGGCATGGACGCATTGTGCCGTTCCATTGCAACGCTGCAATTTTGCCGCCGGACCTTCAAGTCCGGGCATGAAAAGTGACAGCGGTCGGCATCGAGGCGGTTCCCTGAGCGGCTTTTTTTCTCCCTGGCCTCTACCAGCGCCGAACCACTGTCGAGAGGCAGTGTGGGTGACTCGAGTGAAATCGGGGTGAAGTCCGCGCAGGAGTTCTGTGAAACGATACTCTCCGTCTTGTTTCTTGCAACGATTGATTGCCATCTTCATGGCGCGTCCTACATCGCTGATGGATCTTCGGGTGTTTCGCTGGTGAACTTGACATCAGTTCACACGTCGCGAAGGTAGGCCCTCGCTAAGGCAAGGCCTCAGCGTGCACCCTGCTTCGGCCAGTTTCGTAGCCACTGTGCTAAATGCTGCGCGAAGCCCTCAGCCGCCGGTGAAAGCTTCCGCGCCGTCGGCTGATATAGGCAGACCTTGCGCACTATTTCGGGCTCAACCACGCGCCGCATTTCCAGTCCAAGCGGCTTCGCTATCACACCCACGTAGGCCGGCGCCAGCGTGGCGGCCAGTCCTTGCGCTGCGATGCCGAGCGCCGTGGAGATGTTGTCCACCACGTCCACCGGCTCGATGCGCTCACCTTCAGGCGCGTTGACATGCATCTGTGACACGCTACGCTCGTGGTCGCGGCCGGCGGCCACCAGCGCATGACCGCGCAGGTCGGCCCAGCGCAGCCGCCGCCGGCGCGCCAGCGGATGCGCCGGCGCGCACCACAGCACCCAGCGGCTGTCGAACATCACGTCGCAGCGCACGCCCTCGCCGGTGGGGCGGTCGGGGCCCACGGCCAGATCCACGTCGCCGACCTGCACGGCGTCCACCAACTGATCGACCGGCAGATCCTTCACGCGCACCACCACACGGGGTCGCAGTGCCTGATACGCGCGGATGGCGGCAGGCACAGCCGTGCCCGCCAGCACCAGCGGCGCGCCCACGCGCACGATGCCGGCTGCCCGGTTGCGCACGTCCGACGCAGCGCGGTCGACCGCCTGCACATGGCGCAGCACGGTCTCGGCCGGGCCGAGGAAGTCCTGCCCGGCACTGGACAGACTCACGCGCCGCGTGGTGCGGTCGAAGAGCCGGAAGTCGAGCACTGTCTCCAGTTCGGCCACCAGTTGGCTGACGGCCTGGGCCGAGAGGCCCAGGGACTGCGCTGCACCGGAAAAGCTGTGTTGCTCGGCCACGGCGACGAAGGCTTCGAGTTGGCGCAGGGTATAGCGGGTGAGGGCCATCTGCCGATTATCAAGCGTTGCTTGATCATTGCCCGAAATCCATTGCTTGTGTGGAGGCAGTGCCTTGCCGAGACTCTGCTGCATCAACACGCCCACTTGCCGCTAGTGCCGGCCCGCGCAGGAGACAACCCATGACAGACCACCGAGAACAGTATCGCGCACTCGCGCACGAACTCATTGAGGCCGAGCGCAGCCGCCGGCCTGTCACGCATTTCAGCAAGCAGCTGCCGGGCATGACCGTCGCCGACAGCTATGCCATCCAGCGCGAATGGACGACATTGAAGCTGGCTGCGGGCGAGACCATCGTCGGTCGCAAAATCGGTCTGACCTCACGTGCTATGCAGATCGCGTCGCAGATCACCGAGCCCGACTATGGCGTACTGCTGCAGAGCATGGTGATCGAAAACGGTAGCGAACTGGAGGCGGCCCGCTTCCTGGTTCCGCGGCTTGAGGTGGAATTCGCCTTCATCCTCGCCAAGCCGCTGCGCGGCCCCCGCGTGACCCTGTTCGACGTGCTCAATGCCACCGACTATGTAGTGCCGGCGCTGGAGCTGATCGACGCACGCATCGAGCAGTTCGACCGCGTGACGAAGGCACCTCGCACGGTGCTGGACACCATCGCCGACAACGCCGCAAGCGCCGGTATCGTGATGGGCGGGCGGCCGATGCGGCCCGATCAGGTGGACTGGCGCTGGGCCGGCGCGTTGCTTTTCAAGAACGGCGTCATCGAGGAATCGGGCCTGGGCGCCGCGGTGCTCAATCATCCGGGCAACGGCGTGGCCTGGCTGGCCAACAAGCTGGCGCTGCACGGCGAAGGCCTGGAGGCGGGGCAGATCGTGCTGGGCGGCTCTTTCACGCGGCCGGTGCACTGCGCAGCGGGCGACACCTTCCATGCGGACTACGGCCCGCTCGGCGCCATCTCCCTGAAGTTCGTGTGATGAGCTCGGCCGTCATCAACCCCTTCAAGGCGGCGTTGGCCCGATCCGACGCGCAGATCGGCCTCTGGCTGGGTCTAGCCGAGCCCTACACCGCTGAAGTGTGCGCCGTCGCCGGCTTCGACTGGTTGTTGGTGGACGGCGAGCACGGGCCCAACGACCTGCGCTCTATGCTGGGCACGCTGCAGGCCGTAGCGCCCTACCCGGTCCATCCCGTGGTGCGCATTCCGCACGGCGATGCGGCGCTAATCAAGCAAGTGCTGGAGATCGGCGCCACAACGCTCTTGGTACCCATGGTGGAAGACGCCGCCCAGGCCCGTGCCTTGGTGCAGGCGATGCGCTACCCGCCCCACGGCATCCGCGGCGTTGGTAGCGGCCTGGCGCGCTCCTCGCGCTGGGGGGCGGACGCGCAGTACCTGCAGACGGCCAACGCGCGGATGTGCCTGCTAGTCCAAGTGGAGACAACCTCCGCGCTAGCACGCATCGACGAAATCGCGGCGGTGGAGGGTGTGGACGGGGTGTTCATCGGCCCAGCGGACCTGTCCGCCTCCATGGGCCTGCTCGGCCAGCCCGGCCATCCAGAGGTGCGGGCAGCCATTGAGCACGCATTTGCCCGCATCCAGGCGGCTGGTAAGGCGCCGGGCATCCTTGCCGTGGACGAAACTCTGGCGCGCCACTATATCGGCCTGGGCGCGCGCTTCATCGCCGTGGGCGTGGACGCCACGCTGCTGGCCCAGGCCAGCCGTGCGCTCGTCCGCCGCTTCAAGGTCGCACCTGCGACCGTTGCCGGCAACTCGTCAGGCTACTGACCATGCAAATAGAACTGGACGATCTGCGCCGAACCTTTTCGGGCCGGCTGCTTGTCACCGACGAGGACAAGGCGCCCTTCCTTACCGACTGGCGGCGCAAGTGGACTGGCCAAGCTCTGGCCGTAGCCCAGCCGAACACAGCGGCCGACGCAGCTGCCGTAGTGCGCTGGTGTCACACGCATCTCGTGGCGGTGGTTCCGCAGGGGGGCAACACGGGACTTTCAGGTGGCGCCACGCCCGATGCGAGCGGCCGCTCGCTGGTACTGTCGCTGACGCGCTTGAACAAGGTGCGCGCCATCGATCCCGTCAACAACACGATTGAGGTGGAAGCTGGGGTCACGCTACAGCAGGTGCAGGAGGCTGCACTGGAAGCCGGCCGGTTGTTCCCGCTAAGCCTGGCAGCCGAGGGCACTTGCACCATCGGCGGCAACCTCGCCACCAACGCCGGCGGCGTGCAGGTGCTTCGCTACGGCAATGCACGCGAGCTGTGCTTGGGCCTGGAGGTCGTCACGGCACAGGGAGAGCTCTGGAACGGCTTGCGGGGCTTGCGCAAGGACAATACCGGCTACGACCTGCGTGATCTCTTCGTAGGCAGCGAGGGCACGCTGGGCGTGATTACCTCGGCAGTGCTCAAACTGCATCCACTGCCGGCCGCTCAGGTTGCGGCCTTCGTGGCCGTGCCTGAACCGGCGGCCGCGACCGCATTGCTGCAAGAGGCTCAAGCGCGGCTGGGCCCGGCGCTTACCGCGTTCGAACTGATGAGCGATACCTGCATTGCGCTGGTAGAAAAGCACGTTGAAAGCGCGCGCCTTCCCCTGGCCGAACGCTCGCCCTGGTACGTCCTCCTGGAGGTGAGCGACACCCGCGACGAGACCCATGCCGTCGGCACCATGGAGGAATTGCTGGGCGAGGCGCTGGAGTCCGGCTTGGCCACCGATGCTGCCCTCTCGGCCAGCCTTGCGCAGTTCCAGGCCTTATGGGCGCTGCGCGAGGACATCTCCGAATCCCAGGGCGCCGAAGGCCGCACCATCAAGCATGACATCGCACTGCCGATCTCGCGAATCGCAGACTTCATTGATTCCATGAGTGTGGAGATCGCGCGCCGCTGGCCCGGCGAGCGGCTGGTCATCTTCGGCCACCTGGGCGACGGAAACCTGCACTACAACCTGTCGCCCGCGGGCGACCGGCTTGGCCCGGCACACCGCGCCACCTTCGAGGGGCTGGAAGGCCCTATCAACCGCTGCGTGCACGACGCGGTCATGGCCCATGGCGGCTCGATTTCGGCCGAGCACGGACTGGGCGTGCTGCGCCGCGACGAGGCTGCCCGTCACAAATCGCCGGTCGAACGACAACTGATGCGCGCCATAAAGGTTGCGCTCGATCCGCTCGGCCTCATGAACCCCGGCAAGCTGCTGCCAACTTCCATGGAGCTTTCTGAATGACCCCTTCCCTGTTAGACGTGGCGGGCGTGAAGGTCTCGCCCGACCACTACATCGACGGCCAGCGCGTGCCTTCGGCCACCACCTTCGACCTCTTCAGCCCGATCGACCAGCGGCTGCTCGGTCAGATCGCTGAAGGCCTTGAAGACCACACCGAGGCCGCGCTGCAGGCCGCGCAGCGGGCCTTCCCGGCCTGGAGCGCCATGACCGCGGCCGAGCGCCTGCCCTACCTGGAGCGCTTCGCCGAAGAAATCGGCAAGCGCGCCGACGACTTCTGCCGGCTGGAGAGCATCGACGCAGGCGTGCTGCTCTCGCGCATGCGCCACGGCGTAGTGCCTCGGGCCGTGCTCAACATTCGCTGGTTCGCGCAACATGCGCTCGAACTGCAGGACCGCCCGATCGACACCGAGCAAGCGCATCACATCGTGCGCCATGATCCAGCGGGGGTGGTGGTGATCATCACGCCTTGGAACGCGCCGCTGATGCTGTCCACGTGGAAGCTCGGCCCAGCGCTGGCCGCGGGCAACACCTGTATTCTCAAGCCGCCGGAATGGGCCCCGCTGACCTGTTCGCTGCTGGCCGACTGCGCCCAGGCGGCCGGTCTGCCGCCCGGCGTATTCAACGTGGTGCAAGGCACCGGCGCCACCACCGGAGCGCGGTTGGTGAGTGATCCGCGCATCTCGCGCGTGTCCTTCACCGGCAGCGTGCCCACGGCCAAATTTATCGCGCAGGCGGCGGGCGCCAACCTGGCGCCCTGCAGTCTGGAGTTGGGCGGCAAGAGCCCCTTCATCGTGCTGGAAGATGCCGACCCCGAGGGGGCCGCCGCCACCGGTGCGCTGATGTACCGCAATGCCGGTCAGGTCTGCCTGGCGGGCACCCGCTTCCTGGTACACGAGAAGATTGCCGAGCGCTTCGTGGCCGCCATGCGCAGCCATGTCGAGAAGCTCATCGTGGGCGATCCCCGCGAGGAAGGCACCGAGGTCGGGCCCATCATCCACCCGCGCCAGCTGGAACGCGTGCAGGGTTTCGTGCAGCGGGCCGTAGCCGACGGCGCTGAACTGCTATGGGGCGGGGAGCGGCATACCTTCGGCGCCCAATTCTTCCAGCCCACCATGCTCACCGGGGTGAAGCAGGACGACGAGATCGTGCAGAACGAGGTATTTGGCCCCGTGCTCACTCTGCAGACCTTCGCCAGCGACGACGAGGCCATCGCCATGGCCAACGGCACCGACTACGGGCTGGGCGGCGTGTGCTACGGCGAAACAGCGCATGCCACCGAGGTAGCCCAGCGTGTGCGCACCGGCTTCATCTGGGTCAACAGCTTCGGCATCCGCGACCTGGCCGCACCCTTCGGCGGCATCAAACGCAGTGGTGTGGGCCGCGAAGGCGGCGACTGGAGCTTCGAGTTCTTCTGCGACGTCAAGGACGTCGTCGTGCCCAAGAAGCCGTTCCGCGCGAGCTTCAGCCATCGTTAATTTCCAGGAGAGAGTAATGGGACAAATTGTTGGCGCGGCTGTCGTGTCGCACCACCCGGGCCTGATGCAGTGCGAGGAATTCCGCCGCCTACAGGGCGCCGGCGAGGACTCGGATCTGATCGCCGGCTACGCCCGGCTACGCGAACGCATTGCAGCGGTGCAGCCCGATGTGGTGATGATCTTCGATAGCCACTGGTTCACCACCGGATATCACTTGGTCGATGCCGGCCAGCACTACCAGGGCATGTACCTCTCGGACGAGATGCCGTGGTACCTCCATGGCGTGCCCTACGACTACCATGGCAAACCCGAGCTCGCCTTCGCGATTGAGGCGGTCTCGCGCGAGCGTGGCGGCTACCACCGCGCGATAGATCATCCGGACCTCGGTCGCCAGTACCCCACGATCAACCTCGTGAAGCAGCTGAAGCTCGAGCTGTCGAACACGCCGGTTCTGACGGTGAGCTCGTGCCAGAACTGCGAATGGCCGCAGTTCCTCGACTCTGGCAAGATCATCGGCGAGGCCATCGCGCGCAGCGACCACCGCGTGGTGCTGCTGGCCTCGGGCGCGCTGAGCCACAAATTCAATGGCATCGACTGGAGGCCGAACCATCCGCGTATCTTCCATGAAAGCAATGTCTCGCGCCCCGAGAACGTGGAGAGCGACAAGAACGCAATCCGGCTGATGGGCGAAGGCCGGCACGACCTGATCCTGGAACGCTGGGACGAGGACTACCGCCGCAAACCGTGGGAAGCCTTCGGTGCGCACTACCTGCAGATGCTCGGCGCGCTCGGCGGTGCCGAATGCCGTGCCAAGGGGCAACCGCTATCGGACTACGAGAATGCCCGCGGCACCGGAAACATCCATGTTTGGTTCGACACGCAGCCGCATCTGCGCGCCATACACAACAGCGGCACCGAGTTCGCCATGGCTTCTCAAGGAGCAGGTTCATGAACTTCGAGTTTCCGCTCAAGGCGATTCCATCCATCATGCGCGGACCGCGCGTAGAGCGCCGCCGGGCGCTGATCGGCGGAAGCGCTTTCTGGGGCACACTGGTCGAGGAAGGTGAGGACGCAGGGTTGTTGCGGCTGGATGACGGCCGTCTGATCGACGCGGACAAGGCGACCTACCTGCCGCCTGTAACACCGTCGAAGATCATCGCCGTCCATATCTCGTACAGCTCGCGCAGCGTCGAGACGCGCAACAAGCCGAAGCCGACCGAGTCGCCGACCTACTTCACCAAACCGACAACCTCGCTGAACGGTCATGGAGGCCAAATCCTCAAGCCGGCGGATTGCCAGTACCTCAACTACGAAGGCGAGTACGCGGTCGTGATCAGCCGCACCTGCCGCAACGTGACGCCGGACGAGGCTTGGGATTACATAGAAGGCTTCTGTCCCGCGCTGGACATGGGCTTGCAGGACTTCCGGGACACGGACCAGGGTTCAATGCTACGCGTCAAAGGTGCGGACACCCTGCTGCCGATCGGGCCGGGCATCGTTCGAGGTGTGAACCTTTTCGAGCAGACCCTGCGAACGTATGTGAACGGCCGGGTTGTCCAGGAAGCGCACATCGGCGATGAGACGATCTGGGGGCCGCACTATGTCATCGCGGATATCGCGCGACACATCACGCTGCTGCCAGGCGATGTGATCTTGATGGGCACGCCCTGCCATTCACGCAGCGTCGATCCAGGACATCTCGTCGAGTGCGAGATCACTGGCCTGGGCCGGATCGCCGGCACCGTCACGGCGATCGATGCACCGCGCGCTGCCGCACTCGGCGTGGGACATGCACCAACCGACACACCCGAGGTTCGAAGAGTCGCGCTGGGCTTCGACGAGCGCGTCCCGGAACATTTCAAAGTCAACCTGCGCATGGCAAAACAGGAGTCGCCGCAATGAAGGTCTGTATCGTGGGCGCTGGCGCGATCGGGGGATTCTTCGGCACTAGGCTGGCCGCGGCAGGCCGAGCGCAGGTCAGCGCCGTCGCGAGGGGGGCGACATTAGGTGCCCTCGCGAAGCACGGATGGCGGATGAACACCACCGACGGACTCATCCAGGCGCCCGTTGCGCAGGTCAGCGATGATCCGGCCGCTCTCGGACCTCAGGATCTCGTCGTCATCGCGGTCAAGGGGCCGGCGCTGCCCGCTGTCGCGCGCAGCATGGGTCCGCTTCTCGGTCCTCAGACCGTCGTGTTGCCGGCCATGAACGGCGTGCCTTGGTGGTTCTGTGAGGGCTTGCCGGGATTCGAGCACCCGCTGCAGAGCGTTGACCCTGGCGGCTCGATCGCAGCCTCTATCCCGTTCGAACAGATCGTCGGGTGCGTGGTCCATGCCAGCACCTTCTCGCTCGCGCCCGGCCTTGTTCAGCACAAGATGGGGCAGGGCCTGATCGTCGGTGAGCCACGCGGTGGACACAGCGATCGCGCTGAGCGTATCGCAGACCTTCTGGCGCACGCCGGCTTCGACTTGACTCATTCCAAAAATGTCCGCTATGACGTCTGGTACAAGCTGTGGGGCAATCTGACGATGAATCCGGTGAGCGCCATCACAGGCGCGACCATCGACAGGATTCTGGGGGATTCAATGGTGCGATCGTTTTGCTCGCGTGCCATGCAGGAGGCATCGGCCGTCGGCGCACGGATCGGCTGCGCCATCGAACAGAGTCCGGAGGATCGCCACGCGGTCACGGCGAAGCTTGGCGCGTTCAAGACCTCGATGCTTCAGGACGTCGAGGCTGGTCGCGAGATCGAACTCGACGGAATCGTCGCCGCAGTCCAGGAAATCGCGCAGCGTCTTGGAGAGCCCACTCCCTCGATCGACGCGTTGCTCGGCCTGACGCGTTTGTTCGGACAGACTCACGGTCTATATCCGAGGGCAGCGACGTGAAGCGCAACTTCATTGCGGGTGAGTGGGTTAAGGGCGACGACTGCGCCGAAAACATCAATCCTTCCGACACCCGTGACGTGATCGGCGCCTACGCACGGGCGAGCCGCTTCCAGGCGACCGAAGCGATTTCGGCCGCACACGCGGCGGCGCCACAGTGGGCGGAGAGCACGCCCCAGCAACGGGCCGAGGTCTTGGACAAGGTCGGCAGCGAAATCCTCGCGCGCCACAGCGAGCTGGCCGACCTACTGGCCCGCGAAGAAGGCAAGACGCTCGCAGATGCGCGAGGAGAGGTGCTGCGAGCTGCGCAAATCTTCAAGTTCTTTGCCGGTGAAGCGCTGCGCATCCACGGAGGGCTCGCGGGTTCCGTCAGAGCGGGTATCAGCGTCGAGGTCGCGCGAGAGCCGGTCGGCGTCGTGAGCATCATCACGCCGTGGAATTTCCCGATAGCGATTCCCGCGTGGAAGATCGCACCGGCGCTGGCTCACGGCAACGCAGTCGTGTTCAAGCCGGCGGACCTGGTTCCCGCATCGGCCTGGGCGTTGGCAGAGATCCTGAGCCGCACGGATCTGCCAGCCGGCTGCTTCAACCTCGTGATGGGGCGCGGACGCGAGATAGGTGACGTACTGCTAGAGGATTCACGGATCTCGGCCGTCACCTTCACGGGCTCCGAAGTAACGGGCCGTCGCATTGCCGCGGCTTGTGTGAGCCGCAAAGGCCCGATGGCCAAGTTTCAACTGGAGATGGGGGGAAAGAACCCGCTCGTTGTTTTGGACGACGCCGACCTTGACCTCGCCGTCGACTGCGCAATCAACGGTGCATTCTTCGCCACGGGGCAACGCTGCACCGCGAGTTCTCGGCTCGTCGTCACGAAGGGAATTCATGACCGTTTCGTTGCTGCGATGGTGGCGCGGATGTCGGCGCTGCGCGTTGGCGATGCTCGCAAGCCTGGCACGATCATTGGCCCGGTTGTGGACGCTGCGCAGTTGCGCGAGGATCTCGACTATGTCGACATCGGCCGTCGCGAGGGGGCAATGCTCACGGGCGGCCACTTCCGTGAGCAGATCGACGGGAAATCGGGCTTTTATCTGGAGCCTGCCCTATTCGTCGCGACCACCAACGACATGACGATCAATCGCGAGGAGGTCTTCGGCCCAGTGGCGGCGGTGATCCAAGTCGCCGATGCGGAAGAAGCTCTTGCGGTTGCTAACGATACTGAGTTCGGCCTATCGGCCGGCGTTTGTACGACCTCGCTGAAGATGGCATCACTTTTTAAAAGGAAGCTGGAGGCGGGCATGGTGATGGTCAATGCGCCGACTGCCGGCGTCGATCCGCACGTTCCGTTCGGCGGGCGGAAGGCGTCGAGCTATGGCCCTCGCGAACAGGGGCCGCATGCCGCAGAGTTCTATACCACGGTCAAGACCGCGTACGTGCAACCGTAAGGCTGCGGATCTCGGTGCAAAAGCGTCCCGCGATCTTGGCGGTGCAGGCGTGGCCGAGTGGTTTCATCTGAAGCACGACGCGCCTGCGTCGCGACTGCAAAGCCGCTAGAGGCAAGCTCCAACGCGGGTCGCTGAACTGCGGCGCTACGCGGCCCGGAGTTGCCGGCAATCATCTGATTCGGGACCCGGAGGAGTCTGTCCGTCGATATGGCCCGCAAAGCAGCAGCGGATGCCATCTTTGCCCGAACGAGGATCCATCAGCGAGACGCAGGGAAACGCACGACCGATAGCGGCCTTCAGCCTTCAACAAGCGTCCTGAAGCTTGTAGCCTGCTCATCGATTAGTACGCTGGCCACAAGCCGCCCACCGCAGTACTTCGTGACGAGGTTTTGAGCGTCCTGCATGGCGTGGCGAACCTCGTCCATACCCGTCGGAGGCAGCCCGTCGATGTTGAAGAACACGCGCGTCGTCTCAGCCAGCGTTCGGGTCGTGACCGACTGCCGCCATGTCCATCGACGCGTCAGCACGTCGGTTTGGTTGGCAAACACGATCTCTCCTGCTGGCACTGCCTCTGGCTCATGACCTTCCGATGTGATGAAGACATCCCCGTCTCGTGCGGGACGAAGCTCCACATCGAAGCCGCCCAGCGGCAGTGGATGCATGCCGGCGGGCAGACCGTGTCGCAGCGAAACGATGTTGCCGATGTCTACCAACGTGTTGATCGAAGGGATTTCATCGCCCTTCACTACGCGCCGTAGAAGCGCCTCGATCGAACTCCGGTGCTCAGCGGGTTTCGCACCGAAGGAACGATAGGCAGTTCGCCATGCCACGACCGCGGGCATCTCTGCAACGTTGCCTGGCAGCCCATCCCGAGCCTGCTGCTCCGCCTCACGAAGCAACTGCGCGATGTCGGACTTCACGCAATCGTTGCGCAGCTGGTCGAAGACGAGCACACCGCGTACGTAGCCCGGGAAGGTCGAGAAGACCTGCGGCGAAATTGAATACTGAAATGCCGCCAAGTTAGTCCTCGGCCATCACCTTGGCGATGGCGTCCGCCACCACATCGACGTTGGAGGCATTGAGCCCGGCGACGCACATCCGGCCGGAGCGAAGGATGTACACGCCGAACTCCTCGCGCAAGCGGTCGACCTGGTCGGCACTAAGGCCGGTGTACGTGAACATGCCGCGCTGGGTCAGATAGCGCGAGAGATCGTCAGTCACCCCGCATTTCTTCAGGCGATCATGAATGGCCTGTCGCATTGCCTTGAGGCGATCACGCATCTCGTCAAGCTCGCCATGCCACGCGGTACGGAGGTCGTCATCGCCAAGGACCGTGGCAATGATCTTGGCCCCATGCGTCGGTGGATTGCTGTAGTTCGCCCGAACCGTCGCCGTGAGTTGGCCCTGAACGCACTGCCGCTCCTCCGCCGATCGACAGACGACAGAAAGCCCGCCGCAACGCTCGCCATAGATCGAGAAGTTCTTTGAGAACGAGTTGGCGACCAGCGCGGGCACCCCGGCTGCGGCGAATGCCTGGGGCCCGTATGCATCGCTCACGATGTCGTCACCAAAGCCTTGGTAGGCCATGTCGATGAACGCGATCAGGCCACGCTCGAGGAAAAGCTCTGCGAGCCGGTCCCATTGGGACTTCGAAAGGTCGACGCCAGTCGGGTTGTGGCAACAGGCATGCAGGAGCACCACGCTTCGCGCAGGCAAGGATCCCAACGACTTGATCATGTCGTCGAACCGCAACCCACCATCCTCAGCGTCGTAATACGGGTATACGTCGACGTCGAACCCGGAGCCTTCAAAAACGGTCCGGTGGTTCTCCCAACTCGGATCGCTGATCCAGACCTTCGATGCAGGGAAGTAGCGCTTCAGGAAGTCGCTGCCGACCTTCAAGGCGCCCGATGCACCGATGGTCTGCAGCGATGCGACGAGATCCGGAGAGACCGCAGCTCCGAACACCAGCTTGTGCACGTGATCGCGATAGGACTGAAGCCCCGACATCGGGATGTAAGGGCGCGGGCCGGTCTCCTTCGCGACGCGAGCTTCGGCGTCTGCGACGGCGCGCATCATCTGCAGCTTGCCCTCGCCATTGAAGTAGATGCCGATGCTGAGGTTGACCTTCTGCGGGCGAGGATCTTTTTGGAAGTCCTCGTTGAGGCTCAGGATCGGATCTCCGGGATAGGCTTCGATGTGTTCGAACATGGGTTCCATTGCAAGATGAGGTTGAAGGGAGGGCCGAGTGATCGCCCCCCGGGAATGGCGCGACCGGCCTAGAAGGTGTGGTCGATACCGAACAGAACCCTGTTGGCGTTGGTCACAAACAGGGTGTTCACGGGGTTGCTGAAGCGCGCGTACTGGCCGTAAACCTTGGTGCGCTTCGACAGGTAGTAGTCCACGCCCACTGCGGACTTGGTCAAATTGCTCGACGTGCCCTTGGCGGCGTCGAGCAGTGTGGGCATGTCCATCCGCATGCGCGACACCGCCGCCAGGAACACGGCCGGTCCTACCGTGTAGGTCAGGCCCAACAGCACGGACTGCGCCTTGTTGTGGCGCGCGTATTCGTCGTCGCTGTAGTAGCCGGTGGTATAGCCAACCGAGACGCGGGCCGGTCCAAAGGTGTAGCCGCCGCCGAGGTGAGCCGTCCACGCGTCCTTGGAGAAGGCCTTGCGCTCGTAGCCTGCCTGGGCGAACAGTTGTTCGCCGTCATAGCGAAGTGCGATCGAGCGCCCACTGGGCTGGCCGCGCACTTCGGAGAGCGGTACCTGGGCCTGCACGCTGAAGCCACCTACCACGGGGCTTTCGTACTGAATCGCATTGTTTTGGCGGACGTCACGGTTCGGGAGGCCCTTCGCCGCGTCATAGGGATTGCCAGGGCTCAGGTTGTGGCCCAGCGAGGTCAGGCCGGTCATGCTTCCGACGCCATCGCCGTTGAACGGATCGATGCGGCCGGCGACAGCGAGGTAGAACGGCGAATAGATGCGGCCGAACTTCACCGTGCCCAGCCCGCTCTTCGACAGGCCCACATAAGACTCGTCGTTGAAATAGGTCCCCCCGTCCTGCGGGGTGCCGTTCTTGGCGAGGAAGCGCGCCTCGAGCTTGAAGATCGCCGACATGCCACCGCCCAGGTCCTCGGCCCCTCGTAGGCCCCAGCGGCTGGTGTGGTAGTGGTCCTCCAGGGTCTTGTGGGTGCCGAAGCCCCAGTTGTGACCGATGCCGACGTCGACGCGCCCATACAGGACGACGGAAGATGTCGTCTGGGCACTCGCGCCCGTGGTCGCACCGGCCAGCAGGCCGGACACGGCAACGAGGATGGCTTTGCGTTTCATGGCTCTCTCTCCTACTTTCGGGTTGAAAACTGGCGGTTGCGCGTCTTCGCCGGCCTGAAGGCGGCTGCATTCGGGCAAAGCGCTGCCTTTGCCCCTGCGGAGCAGCGCTTACGGTGTGTGATGGGAAGGGGCCCTTGGCCCCGGTACGGTCGTCGGCAGGGGGGCGGCCCAGCGCCGATGCCAAGGTCGAACGGATATGGCTGTCGCGTCTACGGCGGCTTGAGCCTGCGCTCGACCAGGTCGCCCAGCCTGGAGATGCAGAAGACGATCACCACAAAAATAGCAGCGACCACCGAGTAGTACTCGAACTGCAGGTAGTTGACACTGGCGGCCTTGCTCGCCACGAACATGATGTCCGCCACGCCGATGGCGCCGACGATGGATGAGTCGCGCAGTATCACGATGAACTGGTTCAGCAGCGACGGAAAAGCTTGGAAAGCTGCCTGCGGAAGAACCGCATGGATGAACGCCTGGCGGCGCGTGAGCCCGGTGCAGATGGCGGCCTCGCGCAGGCCGGGGTCCACGTTCATCATGGCTGAACGGTAGATTTCCGCGATGTAGGCGCTGTTCAATAACGACAAGGCGACGATGGCAGCCTGGACGGGCGGAATGTCGATCTTGAAGAATGCAGCGAGCCCGAAGTAGATGAACAGGATGTAGACGTAAGTCGAGAACGCGCGAAACAACTGGACGTAGATGAAGCCGATGGCTCTCGCCGCAGCAAAGCGGGAAAAGCGAAGGGCCGCAAGCACGAAGCCGAGGACGAGGGCGGCCGCCATGCTGACGATGGAGATCAGCGCGGTGTACTTGAGCCCGGCGAGCATCAACGGCAGGGCTCGGAGTACTTCGGCCCAATGGCCTTGGGAAGCGACGTTGGCGATCTCGTTCATGGCAGTTTGAGGACCCGCTCGAGGCCCATGACGATGAAGGAAAGAGCGAGCACGATCATGAGAAGCAGGGCGGCGACTGTGGCGTACGCCTCGAACGGACGGAACTGCGTCATGCTGAGATCCTGGGCGAGGTACACCATGCCGGGCACCGCAATGACTGCCCCGTAGGTCGCGGATTTCACCTGCAGGATCACCACGTTGCCGAGCGGTGGAATCGCCACGCGCATCGCCACTGGCAAGAGAACGTGTCGATAAATCTGGCTTCGACGCAGCCCCGTTGCGCGCGCCGCTTCCACCTGACCGGGATCAATGGCGGCGAATGCCGCCCGGAAGATTTCCGCAGTTGTCGTCGACGCGAACACGCCGATCGAGATGACCATTGCGAGGACTGGCGAAAGATTGACGCCCGCGGCGGACGAAAGCCCGAAGTAGACCCACAGGATCAGCACGTAGAGTGGTATGCCGCGGATGATCTGGGTAAAAGCGTAGGCAGGGGCGCGAACGGCGCGGGCTGAACTCGACCGCATGGCTGCGATCATCAGGCCCAGCACACAAGCCACGACAAAGCCCATCGCGGCAATGTAGAGATCAATCACGACTGCCTGTTCGAAGCTTGGCAGGTTGGCCTTGATGACGGCCCAGTCGAGACGGTTGTCGTTCCCCATGGATGATTCCGTTCAGTTGATGGTCATAGGGTGGATGGATGCCGCAGCGTGGCCGCAGAGGTAGGCCGCCGTCATGATGGGTCCCAGAGAACCTCCGGCGCCGGGATAGCCGGGGCCCATCCAACTGGCAGCGGCATTGCCGCAGGCGAAAACTCTCGGCATTGGCGTTCCATCCATTCGCACTACTCGGCCTTCTACGTCTGTCTTGATGCCGCCCTTGGTGCCGAGATTTCCGAGGGCAATGGGTACGGCATAAAAGGGGGGGCGGCCGATTTTTCCGAGGTTCGGATGTCCGCTTTCCGTGTCGCCGTGATAGCGGTCATGCCGTGCAGTGCCTCGAAAGAAGTCGGTATCGCAGCGACCATCCACAAGTGCATTGAATCGGGAGACTGTCTGCTGTAGGCCGAGTGGAGAAATGCCGCAGGAGTTGGCTAGTTGCTCCAAGGTGCCGGCCTGATGCCACCAGTCTGGCGCTTCTGCGATGGCCGGGACGGTCGCTACCGCATAGCTGCGCTTGAACTGCTCGTCGAATACAAGCCAAGCCCGCTCGTTGACGTAGCAATTGCGCCGTGGATCGAAGTGCAGGAAAGCCTTCCCAAGCACGTTATACGAAGCCGCCTCGTTGGCGAAGCGCTCGCCACCCTTGTTCACAAGAATGGAACCCGGCAAAGCCAGCTCTTTCACGATGTTGCGCCCCAGGCTCCGACCGTCGTAGCGCTCATCGGGTACCGCGAAGGCTGCGGACCACCACGCTTCACCCATATTGTCGACCGCCGCTCCCGCGGCGAGAGCCATACGCAGCCCGTCACCCTCGTTGGAGGGGGGCGATAGCGGGAGCGTGGAGACCCGCGGCAGGAATGCGTCGACAAGCATGCGGCTCCACTCGAATCCGCCGCTGGCGATGATCAGCGAATGAGCTACGAACCGAAGGGTTTCTTCTCCGGCGCTCGCAGTGACAAGCAGCCGCCCCTCGCCGGCCAGCATCACGTCACCTACACGGCAATCCGTTCTCAGCGCAACGCCGTGGTGCAGGCAGCCTGACAAGAGCCCGGCGATCAAAGCGACCCCTTGTGTTACTTCGCCCGCAGCGCGTCGGTCGGCATCCAACTCGGCACCGTAGCCGGCCTTGGCCTCGGCCGATGTCAGCGCCAAGCGATATGGAGACCTACGCAACTTGACGGCCATGTCGCCGAGGGTCGCCGTCGATACCGGCAAAGGCTCCAGCGAACGACCGTACTGGGCACCTGGCCACTCAGAGTGGTAGTCGAAGCGGTGAACTTGGGAGAAGCGCAACGGCGAAAGATCCTCGAGAGCTCCCACCATCGACGGGGCATGATGGATGAATGCATCGATCAACCCCTCGTCCACCTGCCCCAGCGTAACTTCAGCCAGGTACTCCCGAGCGCTCGCTTCCGTATCCTTGCCTCCGCCGAGAAATCGGTTGTTGGGCACCCAGAGCTGCCCCCCGGAGATAGCGGTCGTGCCTCCGAAAGTCGAAGTCTTTTCCAGGACCAGTACTTTGGCGCCAAGGGCGGCCGCGGCCAGCGCTGCGGTCAACCCGGCAGCGCCCGAACCCATCACGATGACATCAAAGCTCGAATCCACGATTTACGCCTCTTCTTTTCCGTCAAGTGGCGTCGACAGGAATACCCTGCGGGCCGACATACTGCGTCGGAACCTTGTACTTGCGAGCTTCCTCACCGATCCATTTGTCCCACAACACCTGCAAGTTCCCTTTGCTGGCTTGAAAGCGCAGCCAGTTGTTGATCCACATGAAGGCCTTTGCGTCGCCTTCGGGAACCATGAAGGTGTTGAAGTCGGTGTAGATCGGAGCGGCCAGCGGCTTGAGTCCGCGATTGGTGCGCAAGACGTTCAGGGCCGTGTAGCCCGATTGCAGAGTGCAGTCGGCACGACCTGACGCCACTTCGCCAACAGCTTCTGGTACGCCGGGGAATGCGACGATCTTGGCTTTCGGGAACAGGATGGAAGCCTGTGCCTGCTGGGAGCCACCTTGGAGAACGGCAATCCTCACGTTCGGCTCGTTGAGCTGCTCACGTTTCGTGATCTTCGATGCGCCGTTCATCAGGGCCAGCACAGAAGCATAGTGAGCCGGCATCTCGAGGAGCCAGCCGCGCAGGGCCCGGATGGGCAGGTTGGTCACTGGCTCGATCATGTCGACCTTGCCTGCCGCCAGGGCGGGCACCAACTGACCAAAGGGCATTTCCGCCCACTCGATCTCGATGCCGGGATCCAGATCCTTCAACATCTGGGTGACGAGTTCTACGGTGTAACCGGCTGGTTTTTGCGTCGCCGGATCCTTGAACTGCATCGGCGGCGAGCCAAATTCCCAGCCCAGAACCGCCTTCTTGGTCCGCAGCCACTTGTCGATCAACGAATTGCCTGCGCTGCCCGCAGCCGGTGATGAGGATTGCGCTTGCGCTGGGCCGCCGGCCAAGCCGAGAGCCGCGACGGCACCGAGTCCAGCTGTGGTACCCAAGCCGCGGAACATGGCACGGCGGCTGGCGTTGGCACCTGAGGTCTCGATGCCCGAATCGTGTTCGAAGGTCATGGCCATTTCTCCGTTTTAAAAAAAGAATTCGAAAGGAGCCCGCGGTCACACCAGGGTGAAGCCGCCGTCGATAACTAGCGATGCACCGGTGATGTAGCTAGAGTCATTGGAATCAGCGAGGAACAGCACTGCGCGCGCTACTTCCTCATAGCGGCCCTCGCGGCCCATCGGCACCAGGCCGGAGGCGCGCTCGCTGCGGCGGGCCAGCAATTCGTCCGTCATGTCCTCTCGGCGATCAGTCATGACTTTCTCCAGAAAGCCCGGGCAAATGCAGTTCGACCGGATACCCTCACGGGCGTGGTCTCGAGCCACCGACTTGGTCATTTGGACCAGAGCTGCCTTGCTGATGCCGTAAACGGACTCGCGGGGGGACGCCTTGAGGCCTGCCGTCGAAGCAGTGTTCACAATCGCCCCGCCGCCGGCCTTGCGCATGAATGGAAGCACCGCTTGGATGAACATGTAGGCCGACTTAAGGTTTACGTCGATGACCTGGTGCCATGTCTCGGCATTCGTCTCTTCCAGCGAAGTCGCGTTCCACGGGTCGATCGCCGCGTTGTTGAAGAGCACGTCGACACGATCGACGTGCTTCGTTGCCGCTGTGACCGCCGCTTTGACGGTCCTGGCGTCGGACACATCGCCAACGACGGCCTCCGCGTCGCCGCCCTCTTCACGCAGTTGGCGCGCCGCCTCGGTTACTTCGGCCTCGTTTAGATCGACGAGAACGACGCGCGCGCCTTCTTCGACGAACATCCGTGCCGTCGCAAGACCGAGACCCGACGCGGCCCCGGTGGCAATGACGACCTTGTTTTGAAAGCGCTTTGACATGCCTGTGATTCAGTTCAGGATTAAGAAAAGATAGAGTTCAGGAAAGTTTGGGTCCGCGGGTTCTGCGGGTTGTCGATCACTGCCTCGGCGGTGCCTTCCTCGACGATCTGACCGTGGTCCATGAAGACCACGCGATCACCAACTTCGCGTGCAAAGCTGATCTCATGGGTAACGACGATCATGGTCATACCCTCCGCAGCCAACTTCTTCATTTCCTCAAGGATGCCGCCCCGCAGTTCTGGATCCAGGGCCGAGGTGGCCTCGTCGAAGAGCATCAGCGCGGGCTTCATGGCAAGCGCTCGCGCAATGGCCACACGCTGCTTCTGGCCACCCGATAGCTGGCTCGGGTACGACTGGGCTTTCGCGCCAAGGCCGACGCGCTCGAGCTCCTGCAGAGCGATCTTCTCAGCCTCGGCCCTGGAGATCTTCTTCACCAGTCGAAGCGCAAGAACTACGTTGTCGAGTGCGGTCTTCGTCGGATACAGATTGAACTGCTGGAAGACCATGCCGATCTGGGAGCGAAGGCGTACCAAGCGCTTCTCTCGCTGCCAGCGGGAGAAGAGGCCTGCACCCTTGGGTTCAGCCTGCCAGGTGTCGCCCATGAACGTCATTTCGCCCTCGTCGAAGGGCGCGATGAGATTCGTGCAGCGCAGCAGGGTGCTCTTGCCCGAACCACTTGGCCCAAGGAGCACAGTGACCTTGCCCTTGGGGACATCGAGCGAAACCCCGTTGAGGATCGTCACCTCGCGCTTTGTCCCTTGATGGAAGCGCTTGTGAACCCCCCGCAGACTCAGCAAGGTTTCGGGATGCGCGGCAGGCGATGGCTTGGTCATGGTCACGATGCGAGGTGCAGGACGTTGATCTAGAGCGGAAAAGATGGCGGCCTCAAATTGGTCCGCAGGGCAGCTATGCGGCGCGATAGCGCGCTTCGCGACGAGGAGCTACACTACGAATCGTGTCCGAAATCGTATCCGATAAGGAATCTGATGACAACGGTATTACGAGATTTTTATGATCAGGGTCTACGCCGACGTCAGTGCCGCGTAATCGGCGAAGCGTCACGGTTTCGCGTTGCCGTACTATCTCGAACGCACTTCAGCGCCCCAGTCCTCCCAACTTAATGTCCAGCAGAACCCCCACGTCCGCCGCTAGTAAGCAGCAAATCGCCTACGAGTACATCAAGTCTGGCATCGAACGAGGAACCTTCGCACCTCGTCAACGTCTGGTGTTGGACACGCTCGCACGCGAGTTGTCGATCAGCAAGGTACCGGTGAGAGAGGCTGTGCGACGCTTGGAGGCCGAGGGGCTGATCAAGTTCAGCGCCAATTCTGGAGCGGAGGTTTCGGGTGCAGATCCGACCATCTGGTTTCAACTGATGGAACTGCTTGCGGTGCTAGAGGGCTACGCCACAGCGAGCGCGGCAGCGAACATCACCGCTCAGGACATCAAGAAGCTTCGCGCCATCAACTCAGGCATGGCGAAGTCGCTCGTTGCCTACGACTTTGCCGGATGGACGGACGGCAATCATGAGTTTCACGCAACGATCAACGCCCGGTGTACGAACTTGGCACTGATCGAACAGATGGCAAGCCTGCATGCCCGAACTTCCGCGATAGGCCGATTCGTGTTTCACAGCGACGCCGCGATCCTGCACACGCTCGGCCCCGACAGCGGCAAGTCTGCCCTCGAGGCACACGAATGGCTCGTGGCCGCATTCGAACGCAGCGAGCAACCGGTACTCATCGAGCGGCATGCCCGCGATCACATTCTGGACGTGGCCAGTCGGACGCTTGATCTCTTGCATTCGCCGGGGCGCACGGCCTCATCGGCCAAGGCGTCACTACGAACGTGAGAACGTTGATCAAGAAATAGAAATCAGGATATCCCGCGCACCTACGATATGCGGAGCGCGCTCGCAGGCCTCAACCGGTGCTGTAGCGGCAGCATGAAGCTTGCGCCGTTCTGCACTCAGCCTGCCCGCGCTACGCTGTCTCTACTCTCAGTTGAGAGGACAGAGGACCATCGAACGACGCCGGCACGCGAATCACGAGACCGAATCCGCCCTTGAGCGGCACGTGTTTGAGCTGGATTCCCCGAATGCGAGGCTCGACCCAAGACTCGAGCGTCTGAAGCAGGCGACGAGATGCATCGTCGTAGGACTCGCCCACGAGGGGCGCCACGCTTTCGGCAGTTCCACCTGCGGAGTCTTCTTTGACCCCGTAAACCAGATCGCCGCCGTCTGCGTTGGCAAGTGCGCAAACGTCCTTGGCGAGCTCGTTCTTACCCTTGTCGTCGTTGCGCGTGAGCTCCTGCTTGAAATCTACAGTTCCGCTCTCGCTGAAACGTTGGTCGCAGATAGCCTGGAAGGTAGCGGCGTCGATTTGGTCGAGGGCGTATGGAAGCATCGGATTGCCAGTGATATGTTGACGAGATGGTATCGAGACCTGTCAGCGCAGCCTAGGCCGTCCAGGAACCGCGAGCGACCAAGTCGTGTAAAAGCACTCCGAAGTGAGCGTGGCGGCGACATCGTTGCCGTCCGCCTGATGAAGGTTGAGCCATGAGTACATGACTCAACCGGGGCGCCTCCGGCGGCCTGGCAGGGGCCTGAAGATTCAGAAAATAGACCTCCAGCCCCGCTGCTTGCCCCAAATCCAAGAGACGGAGGCGGAAGCTATTCCATCCGTCGATCTAAGAATTCGGAACTTCCAATAGGAAGTGAATTTTCAGAGTTCTGATGCTCATGGTCATCAGATGCAGTGACTAGGTCTTCAGATTGAGTGACCAAGTCCGCTGGAATACGCATGACAGTCGTACGTGTGCGGCCAGCGTCAGGCGCAGAGGGTCGCGATGTTCCGCGAAGTACTGAGCCTCCTAAAGGAACCCACCTCAGGCACGATCACTTGTGGGATCCCCAAAAACCCAAACGCCGACGTATGTTGGCGCATCTGCCGACCGGCTCCGGAAGCGAAACCCCGGCCAGCGTGGAAAAACGGTTTGCCTGGCCAAGCGAGATCGAGCGGCAAGGCCATCGTGCTGACCCAAGCGCAGTTCGGCGTGCTGGTTACGACGCGATTTACCGAACAAGCGCCCCCCTAAACCATGAGCTTCTCAAATCTGAACATGTCCCACCTCCCGGGGAGACCTGCAGGCTGGGGATGCTCGGGATCGGGATGGCGCCGGTTGTAAAACTCTACGATTTTGAATCCGCATTTGTTCACGTAGAAGTGGATATTGCGTTTCTCAAAATACGGCGTGTGCGTTTCCCAGACTTTCGTCTCAGGATAACGAGCCTCGATGACCTTCCAGGCCTGGAGTCCGACGCCACGGCCGTGAGTGCCGGTCGACACAAAAAAGAGGTCCAGCGAGTTGTACTGGGTGGCCTCGTCAATTCTCAGTACTACACCACCGACCCGGGCTCCATTCATCAAGATGTGACAGGTGACGGCACCCGTCGCGCCAAACGATTTCTCCATGTCCTCATCCGAGGGGATGAGCTCGTCCGGGCTGGTGCCCAGGGCTTCGACCATGCCTGCAGCAAATGCTTTCTGCAGCTCCCGTTTGAATCCCCGCAGATCCTCCTTGCGAGCAATCTCGAGTGTCAGGCAGATCTCCTGCCAATTTTTCTTCACGACTTCTGCTCCTGTTCCACTCGCCGCAAGGCAATAGTGATAGAGGTCTCATTCATAGTGGTTTGAAGCCACTTCGCCGAGCGCCATCACGCAGGGGATTTTTTGACTTGCGAGATTGTTTCATCCGCCGTCATCGATGCACGATCGCGTCAGCGACCACGGCGCCCCCCCGTTGGGCACACAGCGGAGCACCTGATCGTGGCGTCCGGCAACGCAAAGCTCACAACCAGTTCGCGGCAGCTTGGCGATGGACAAGCTGCGTCCCACCTCACCGCACTCTCGGGCCGCGCTACATGAAACCCATAGTCCGAAAACAAGCTGGCTCTTCTGCGCGCAGGCTAGGCCGATCGGGAAAGAATCTTGGTGCGCGGTGTGCAGATACCCCAGCAACGGAGGCCTCGATCATCCGCGTGCGGCACCATGACCTTTTCGCAGCCACGCAGCGTCTCCCTTGCCGCTGGCAAGGCGTGGCGCATATCGGCTCGTCGCGTTGCGGCCCCGTCAAAGCGTGGACAAGCCCCGTCCAAAGATGTCAAGCGCCTTGAACAACAGCGATCGCGGAATCGTGAGCGACGGCATCACGCGCATCACATTGCCATAGCGCCCGCATGGCACCATCATCACGCCGTGGCTCAGAACATAGCCCATCAGCTCGCCAATCTTCTCGTGGCTCAGGGGCTCCTTGGTCGCCCGATCCTGCACCAACTCGATACCGATCATGAGCCCCAAGCCGCGGACTTCGCCGATGAACGGACTGTTGAGGCCTTGGATGTACTCCTTTGCCTCCTGACCAAGCGAGCGAGCGCGATCCAGCAGACCCAGCGAAGGATCCTGCAACAGACTGATGTTGGTGAGCGCAACGGCGGCGGAGACCGAATTGGCTGCGAAGGTGTTCGGTACTGATCCGTCCGGAATCTTTGCCGCTAGGTCTGAGCGCATCACGAGTCCTGCCATAGGGACATCGCCCCCGATGCCCTTGCCGAAGGTGAGCATGTCCGGCTTCACGCCAGAGTGCTCCACCGCCCACATCTTGCCGGTCCGACCTGCGCCGGCTTGCACCTCGTCAACAATTAGCAGCGCGCCACTGCGATCACAGGCCTTGCGCAATATTTGCAGGAACTCCGGCGCGGGCGGCACGTATCCGCCTTCGCCCTGCACAGGTTCGACAATCACAGCTGCAACATCGTCGGCGGCCGTGTATGGCGTATTCAGAAGATAGTCGACGTACTCACCTGCGATCTGTTCGGCACTTTTTTGATTGGTGTCGAATGGAAACCGATAAGCATAAGGATAGGGCGCGTGAATTACGCCGCCCATGAAGGGAGCGTAGCCCTTGCGATAGGCTGTACCGGTAGTCAGCGCCACGGAGGCGTTCCACACACCGTGATAGCCCCCATGAAAAGCGATGATCTGGTGCCGTCCCGTGACGCGCTTGGCAAACTTCACTGCTGCTTCGAGCGCGTCGCTGCCGCCCTGCGTGAAGAACGTGATGCAATCGCCTCGCAGTCCTTCCGGCATGATCTCAGAGATCTTGGTGGCCAACTCCGTGCGCTTCGTGCTATTCACCTCCATGGCATGCATCAGCACTTCGGATTGCTCGCGCATGGCTGCGACCACCTTGGGATGGCAACGTCCCACACTGCTTACACCAACGCCAGCCGACAGGTCGATGAACGTATTGCCGTCGGGGTCCTTGAAAGTCACGCCGAAAGCGCGATCGATCACCACGGGCGCTCGACCGGCACCGCGCGCCATGGATTCGGTACGTGCCGACTGGGCCAGCGCATCAGCCGACTTCGGGCCAGGGAACTCGGCTGACACCATTTTCGGTGCGTCGGGGAAATTGAGGGCTTCCAGATCGGTCTCGGTCATAGTCATAGCTTTTCGGTCGGATTCGGGGTTGAGCAATCGCCGCATCGCTGCGACGGACAAGGACGGAGCGGACAGCTTCGTGAGGTGGCTAGGCCGCGAGGCGGCGGCTCTGCATTCATGAAATACGGTCCGACAACGCTTGGTCCAACCGATGTTGGCCGAGATCACCTCGGCTCGGTAGCCCGAATCGGCAATGCACGCCGGGCGGTCGTCATGCGGAGATGCCCCGCTGCCGCCCCAACTGCCAAGTCACCGATTGGCCACGGCTGACGGCGGAGACCTGTTGACCCAGGTGCTGTTCAATCACAGGTCGCCAAGGCAGCAGGGCGAAACCCACCCCGTCATCGAGCATGGCGAAGCGACCACTGGCAAGCTGAATACTTCGGCGATAGGTGCCGCTGGCCCGCTCGCCGTCCTTCAGTCTCCGGTAGCTCCGGCCGGTCTGATCCTGCAAGGATTTGGCAGCTACCGCCAATTCCCGATCCCGCAAGGTCGACAGCAGGTCACGTGCGAGCGCGAAACGCCGACCTCGACGTTCGGCCAGGCCCTGTTCGATCAGGAACTCCGCGCGGCTGCGCATTGCATCGCGTACCTGGGTACCGAAGCCTTGCGCTACCAAGCCGCGGCCCCCATCGATCAATTGCCTGTCCAGCCAGGTGGCGCCGATGGCGCGTACCTGCTGATCGATGCGCAGGTGGGAGTGCAACTCGATGGTCGGTCCTGCAGCTTTCTGCGCATCGTGTTGTCGCGCTTTCACCGTCAGATCCGACGGCACCTTCCAGACGCCATCGGCCACACGCTCCACGACGCCCGCACGGCGCAACGCCTCAAGTCGGCGCACGTGGACATCCACGGCAGATCGAGGATCCGGATCGTTGGCCAGCTCGAGATGGGCCAAATGCTCGGCGGTCCTGTAGACGCCATCTCTCGAGACCGCCGCGATGTTGCGGTCCACCGCCCGCTCCTGCGCCGGCGGGCTCGCCTCCACAATCCCGCCCATCGGAAGCGCCGACAAGTCGGCGCCGACCGGCAGCTTCAGGTAGTGCGCCCGTCCGTCGACGCCATCGACCACCAGATAGCCTCGCCCGTGCAGTTCGTCGGCCAAGCCCTTGCCTGTGATGCGCCCGACGATGGACATTGTCGGGCTCGCCTCAATCACCAGCTCGCGCTTGTCGCCCTTCATTGCCCGGTGCATCGCGCGCAGGATGTCTCCGCGCGCGCCCATCGCTGACAGCGATCGCTCCACGCCCGGCGCCAACCGCCAGTGGTTCGCGTCGAGCCGCTCGGCCAGCCCCATGGCTTCGAGCCGCTGCAGCCGGGCACGCAGCAGGGTCTGGCGCTGCCGCAGGTTCGCGGTCTTCTCTGGCGCCTGGGTCAGGTCCACCACATCGGCCGCCGCTTGCCGCAACAGCGCCCGGTCGAGGTTAGTCAGCCGCTCCTGCTCTACCTCTCGCTGCAGCCCTTGCCGGATCTCCAGCTCGGTACGGGGCCCGAGCCACTCGGTCGCGATCTCGCTGGCACGCAACCGCATGCCGTGGGCCATGTAGTCCGGGGCGATGACCAGGTCCCGGCTCGCCCTCCCCTCGCCGACCTTGCCGCGCAACACGACGTGGGTGTGCGGGTTGTCCGTGTCCCAATGATCGACCGCGACCCAGTCCAGCCGCGTCTCCAGATCCACCTCCATGCGCCGCATCAGCTCGCGCGTGTAGCCGCGCAGGTCTTCCAGCTGCTCGGCGTCTTCGACTGAAACGATAAGACGGAACTGGTGCCTGTCGCCTCGGCCTCGTTCCTCGAAGGCCTTGAGATTCGCCTCGTCCGTGGCCGCACCGTAGGCTTGGCCGCGCTGCCCATCGCGCGTGACACCGTCGCGCTCGATGTAACGCAGGTGCGCGGCGACCGAACTGGCGCCCGCTTTCTTGAGGACCACGAAGCGGGACTTGATGACCACGCGCCGGGCGTTCGCCGGGAGCCGGTGGTCAGCCATGCCGGCAGCCACGCGGCCGCGGCCGAAGATGGATGCTGGCCGCCCAATACGTACACCTGAAGCATTGGCGCCGGCCTTCGAGGCCGCCTTCAGGACATGCGAGACGAAGCGCTGCGAACGTGGCCCGGCGCGCGACCTCGGCGCCGCCGGCCTGACGCGAAAACGCTCGCCATCCTGCGTGTCTTTACGCGAGGCCATGGCGCAAGCTCCAGCGCAACACAACACAAAGCAACGCAGACGGCACGCAGGCATGCTTGGCGGCGAACCGCGTTGCATGCATGCGCGGCACAGGCACTGCAAGGTGCCGTGCCGCGCCAAACCCACGTGCAAACTGGATCGGCAGGCGAAGGCGTGCCGCCCCTTTTATCTTGCCCTCCGTCTCCGCCTCCCGCATCCGCTCCCGGCTCCGACCCACCGCCAGCCGCGCACGAGGTGCGCAACGCTGCCCGAAGGGCAGCGGCGGTGCAGCTGGCGCTGCACGCTGGCGGCAGGATGTCTGTACGGCAGAATGCAGCCCGAGCGCCAGCGCGGCGGCCGTTCGGAAGCACGGGCTACGCAGGGCCGGGCACGGCTGTGGCGCATGTTCAGTGCAGGGGCCGTGCACGCACCAACGCAATGCGATCTCCGCCTGGAGGCGAGACGGAAGAACACTCACCGCGTGTTCCAAGTGCACAGTGCGTGCGCGCTGCCGATCACCGCAGACGCATGGACAGGACCGAAGTAGCGACTGTCAAACGACGCAGGATGGGCATTGCTGAGCAAGAACAGTTCGCCCTCCGCGAGCGTCCTGCACTGCGTCCAAGTTGGCATGGGGCGATGCGTGCCGTCCTGCGCCAGCACCGCCGCCACCGCTGCGCCGTCGATGCGCACGACGCTTCCTCGCACACATATCGATTGCGGCGCCACGGCACCGATCCGCTTGAGCAAGGGAACGCCCTCCGGCAGGTAGCCCCGCTGCGCCGCGAGAGCAGCCGCATCAGCCGGAAGCCGTACCAGCACGATGCTGCCAACGTGCGGCGACTCAGACGGCTCGATGCGATACCAGCCACGCGCCACGCTGTCGCTTGGGTTGTAGACCAGGCGCACCGGAACCTGCACCATGGCCGGCACGCACAGTGCCGCAAGGCTGATGCCCATGCAGGCGAAAACCATGCGGTGCATCATTGCAGCGCCTCGCGCGCGAGATGCGCCGCATGTCGCTCGGCCGTGTAGACGGGCAACGACTGACGTGCGGCCAGCCGGTTGCCGACTGTGCGCCAGTATGTGGCGGCGGCTGCGCACGGGTCGATGCCCAGCGCCTCGACGGCGTCAATCACCGCGAGCACCGCCTTGACCTGCAGCTCGCCGTCGGCGCGCAGCAGTATGCGCGCGCCGGGTGCCACGCCGGCAACGCGCTGAGCGTCGTCAAATAGTGTCGGCGCCTGCAGCACCATGAGCTGCCAGAGCGCCGTGCCGTAGTCATTCCCGATCCACTTCACGCGGCAGCAGACTTTGCGTGGCGTGAACATCGCCACGCGCCGCCAACGATCCAGCACGATCTCCGCGGTTGGCTGACCAAACCGCAACCAGACGTTCACCCGATGCTCGACGAAAGCGAGCGAAACCCGCATCCCGGTGGGCCAATGCGGCGCCACCGCCTGCAGAGAAGCCTGCGAGACGGTTGGCGTCGGATGCGAAGCCGGCGCCGTCATGCCGCGTCCTCCGGGTACTCACGCTCCAGCAATTCGCGCAGCATGTCCGCCGCCGTGAGGTCGCGCCGGAATGCCACCACCTTGATACGTCCGCGCAGCGCCGGCGTCACGTCGATGGTGAGCCGCGCGGTGTAGATGGAGGCCTTGGCTGGCAGCTCGAGCGTTTCCGCCTGCCGCACCCAGGCCGATGCCGGATCGGCACCGGGCCTGCGGCCAATGGACGCCCGGCGCGGCTTCGCGGATGGCAGGGGCTTGGTCATCGCAGCATCTCCCGCACCGCCTGCGCGAGCGCCGCGATCTCGCGCGCGGCCGCGCACTGCGGCGCCACTTCGCAGGCCAGGCGCCCCGCGGCGACGCTGTCGGCGAACACGATGCGCTGCGAGACTTCCGCCGTCAGCGCGGCGAACGGCTGATCGGCGAGCGCGGCGCGTGCCTCGCGGCCGATCACCGTGCCGACCACGCGCCGGTTGATGACAAAGGCCGCGCGCAGCGCAGGCCGGAACACCCGGGCCTCTGCAATGAGCTGCACCATCTCGTGGCTGGCCCACACGTCGTAGGCGCTCGGCTGCACCGGAATCAGCACGAGGTCGGCGGCCAGCAGCGCGGAACGCGCAAGGGCCGCGACGCGCGGTGGCCCGTCGATCACCACGAAATCCGTCTGCAAAGCGATCTGCGGCGCCTCCTGGTGCAGCGAGTCCCTCGCCAGCCCGAAGACGCTGTACAGCCGCCCCTGCCTGTTCTGAAGCCGTCGTTGCGCCCAGTCGAGGGCCGACCCCTGCGGGTCGGCGTCGAGCAGCGTGACGCGGCTTCCCTGCAAGGCCAGCTCGCCAGCCAGGTGCGTGGCGAGCGTGGTCTTGCCGGCGCCGCCCTTCTGGTTGAGCAACGCGATCACCTTGCCGGGGCGGCTGTCTTCTCTTGCCGGGAGGCGGATCTCGGGTATTGGACCTGCCTGATTTGCAGTCGCCGAACCATTGCCCATTTTTTGGGCATCCTCCGCTCGTGCGCGCGTGACTTCCATTTATGTATCCCTTTAGATGTTTAGGGAGACCCGAAACCGTTGCTGGGCGCGGCTTGGGGGATGTTTCGCGCCGGTGATCTACCGATAGAAGCGCCGGTGATACCCCGAGTCGCGCGCCGGTGATCCACCGAGTCCGTCCACACACCATCCACAGGTTCTTCAACAGAAGCTGTGGACAAGTCGCCCCTCACGACGACGTCCGGGCAATGGCGGAACGCCAGCCATTCGCTGCCGCCGCTGCGCTCGATGAAGAGGCGATAGCCCGGCAGCGCCTGGCGCAGAGCCAGGCCGCGCACATGCGCGGCGAAGTCGCGGTAGCGCTGCAACGCGCCGGACTTCAGATACAAATGGCGCATATCGAATCGCCAGCCACCGGGCTGCCGGCCGCCATGCTTGCGCACGAGCCGGTACAGCCAGCGCTCGATGCCTCCGGAAAGCCGGAAGTACGTGGGGTCCAGAGTGAGCACCAGGGCCTCGTCCATCACCCCCGAGAAGAACCAGTCGGCCAGGATCAGCTCGATGCCGTCGGAGCGGCCATCGAGCCGGATGTACTCCTTCCACTCGTTGATCCAGGAAAAGCGGTGCGTGCGCCTGGCTCCGTTGGGGCGCTCCCGCTGGCGCAAGGTCGTCGAGACGGTGGTGGACTGCAGCCGGTCCAACGCGGCGCGCAGCGCCAGGTAGTCGCTGCGGCCGGTGCCGCGCTGCGCGAAGCGCAAGATTTCGTAGGGCGTGGCCACCATCAGGCGCGAAGGCGCGATGCCCTCCTTCTTGGCCTGGACGATCTGGCTCGCGGCCCAGATCAGCACGTCGGCATCCCAGATGGTGGCGATGCCGTGTTCCGGGACACCCTCCACGGTGAGCGACACGCCGCCGGCCTCGAAGCGGACCGGCACGGTGCGCGGCGACTTGGCCAGCGAGAAGAACGGGTAGGCCATCAGGTCCTGCGCGTCGCGCAGCGCCATGTCGCCGCCCGGCAATGCGCGGAACAGTGACAGCTGTTCGCGTTCACTCGGGCGCTTCGACATTGAGACCGGCCCCTGCCCTGCATCGATCAGCGGACCGAGTCGCGCTGCACGTAGCCGGGATCGGAGGTCATTCCGTAGGCGCGGCTGTTGGCCCAGGTGCGCAGGTCCTCGACCGCGTAGACCACACGCGCGCCGAACTTGCGGAAGCGTGGGCCACCGCCCAACACGCGCTGTTTCTCCAGCGTGCGCGGCGACAGCCGCAGGAAGGCGCCGGCCTCCTCGGTGGTCAGGAACTCGGGGTTAGCTGGCGCGGCGGGTACCGCTTGCGCCTTTAGCGATGGCGCAGGGGCGCGGGTGGGATACAGGGAACTGGCACTCGCCATGACGGCCTCCATCACTGTCGGTGAGCCGCAAACCATTTGCAGCCCGATGGAGGCAGTCTCGGGAGTAAGGGCCTTCCTGCGCAGGGAGAGATTCAGCGCATCGGTTCGTCTCCGGGGGACTGTGCTACGGTGCGCCTGGCCCCCGCCAGGACCAGATAGCCGCCCCTCATGTACGCCTCGGCGCGCCGCAGCAGGTGCCGGACCTGCGCTCGCAGTTCACCATCGGCTTGCCAGCGCAACGCCACGGCTTCGAGGCCGAACAGGGCCTGAGCGATGTCGCGATGCGACGCGCCGGCCTGCGTGCCGTCGAGCGCCTGCAGGGCGCGAAGATGCAGCAGTTCGGCACGGCTAGCAGCCCGCACGCCCCCTGCCGCGGGTGAAAGGCCCTGCAGGGCCTGTGCCTGCACGGTGAATGTGTCGAGTTGCCCACGCAGGGCAGGGCCGAGCGGAACGGTGACGGCGTAGGCCGTCCCGTCGGCGAGGTCACCAGCCAGTGACGCATGCAAATGCTGCGCGGACACCTCAGCCAGCAGCGTCAGGCCTGCGCCGCCCAGCGCCAGGCGCTTGCGTCCAGGCACACGCCACAGGTCGAAGGACTGCTGGTCAGATGCGCTGCGCGCAGTCAATGCGCGCACGTGCAGCAAATCATCAGTCGCCGTGATCCAGAGCGGATGCGCCTCACGCGCGTCGAGAGTTGGATCTTCAGCGCCATCGCAACCCCCATCGCTCGAACGATGCACCGCGCCGTGCCCAGTCCCTCTGGTACTGCGGATGGCGGCGCAGATACTCCCAAGCGAGTGCGGGACCATCGAGGCTCAGCGTGTACAGATAGGCGGCCGACACGCCCCAGGGTGCGTTCGGCTGATCCTCAATATTGCGGCCAGTCATGGCGGAACTCCGTTTTTCTTGCCTGGGAGTACGCTGCCACAGGTATGGCTGGCATGGCTGGCTTTTGCGGCGGTGCGCTGTCGCGCACGCGGCGACGCTGCCGCGCGACCCAACCGTCATGAAGCTCAGTCGTTGATCGACCCGTCGCGCTGTGCGTCTGCCACATAGGCTGACAGCGGCTGACGCGCGTTGAAATGCGGATCGGCCACGATGCGCAGGCCCTTGGGGCCGCGCACGCTCTCTAGCGCCGACAGGCTCACTCGGCCCAACTCGGGGAAGCCGGTGCCGGCATCGGTAAGCCCGTAGGCGCGATCGCCATCGGCATCGAGCTCGGTCAGTAGCCAGCAGGCGGGCGCGTCCAGCGTGTACAGCTTGACGATGGGATAGGGATCGATGGCCTGGCCAGTGGCGCGGGCCGCGCCGTTGGCCAGCAACCGGGTGCGCTGTTGTTCGGTGAGGAGGGTCATGGTTCCTCCGCAAGAGGGGTTGAAGCTACTGCCGTGAAGGGGAAAGGACGCAGGTAAGTACTTCCAAGAGGCATTAATTAGACGCCAGATTGAGTTAAAGATAACGTGGTTTAAATTGTGCTGAACCGGGACGCTTCTGTCCATGCAGAAGCGAACCATCCAGCGTGGACGGCCGGCCGGCGCGACGACCTTCGAGGTCGCGCCCGCGCTGGCGTTCGGTGCCGTGGTGCGCGCACTGCGTACCGCGGATGGTGTTGCCCAGGAAACGCTGGCGCACCTGGCCGGCATCGAGCGTTCGCACATGGGCAAGATCGAGCGCGGCGAACACATGCCCACGCTGGTCCTCGTGCTCAAAATAGCCCGGGCACTCGACCGCAGCGCGGGCGAACTGCTGCTGGAGACGGAGGCCAGGCTTCCGAAGGAATGGCACCAGCCGCCCGCCGGACAAGCCGGCGACTGATGCCCGCGGCGCCTATGTCACGATGCGCCCCGCCAGCCGGGCTTCGCGTGCATAGGCGCTGATGGGCTTGTCACCCTGGAAGTACAAGTCGCGCTCGATGGGCAGAACCCAGCGCCCTCGCAAGCTCTCCAACTCTTGAAGGCTCACGTAGCCCAACTCGGGAAATCCTTGCCCCAGATCGCACAGGCCGAAGGCGCGGTCCTGGTCATCCGGATCGATTTCGGTCAGGAGCCAGGTCGCACCTGCATTGGGCGTGAACAGCTTGACCACGGGATATGGATCGAATCCGTCGTTTTCGATGGATCGCCGGCCGTTGGCCAGCAGCTGCGCACGTTGTTCGTCGGTGATGAGCTTCGTCATGGTCTTTCTCCTTGGAAGGAATCCGGGCGGAATTGCCCGAGACCGGACGCAGCACGGCGCAGCGCAGCCGTCAGGGTTCGAAGACGGCCGCCAGGACGCCAGCGCGCAAGGCACGCGCCGACCTTGACGCGAGAACGGCGTGCAACGATGAAGGGAACAGCAAGACAGTCCCCCAACCACGGCATCCGCATCGCAAGCGCAGCGCGCAGCACCGCAGGTGCGAAGGCGTCAGCGATGGAAGCCCGAACGGGGCGAGACGCCATGGGCGGCTCGATGCGCAGCACGAGAGCGCGGTCCGGCATCGTTGGAGACGCACGGAATCGTGAAACCATGGAAGCGCATCAGCTGAAATCCGAGGAACCGTCATTCCGACTCCACACATCGACGTAAAACCGCAGGTCAGCACAAGCACGGAATCGGCTCTTCGACAAAGCGCAAATGCGGAGTTGCGCTTTTGGGTATATCCGCACATGCACAAAAAAGACGAGCCGCGAACACGAACGCCAACACGACGACGCCCGCGAACCTTCGCGGGCCATCGGTGCGTTCGGCAGAGAAAGCGCCCCCCCCCAGCCGGGCGCCCCCGGCGCCGCGCAGACGCC